>DASUXK010000394.1:0-7647 GCA_036377935.1 Usitatibacter sp. | reverse complement strand
ATGGGGTCTGTCCCCGATTTTCCCGGTTCCCCCGACCCAAAAGTAATCCGACCCCTTTTCGCCATGCCGAACGATCCCCAGTGGGGAAAGAAGGATAACGAGGGACCGCCCGACCTGGACGAGATCCTGAGGAAGCTGCAGCAGAAGATCTCGGGACTGCTGGGATTCCGGCCGCGCGGGCCTTCCGGGCCATCGGGCGGCTCGCCGCACTACGGCGCGGCGATGGGCGGCGGCGTCGCGCTCGTGATCCTCCTCGTGATCGCCGTGTGGCTCGCGAGCGGCTTCTACATCGTCGACGAGGGCAAGCGCGGCGTGGTCCTGCGCTTCGGCAAGTACCTCGAGACGACCATGCCCGGCGCGCGCTGGCACGTGCCGTATCCCGTCGAGAGCGTGCAAGTCGTGGATATCGCGAGCGTGCGCCCGGTCGAGGTGGGCTATCGCGGCAACCCCAAGAACAAGCAGCCGCAGGAAGCGCTGATGCTCACCGACGACGAGAACATCGTCGACGTGCAGTTCGCCGTCCAGTACAACATCAAGAGCCCCGAGGACTACCTCTTCAACAACAAGGATCCCGACGACAACGTGCGCCAGGCCGCCGAGACCGCGATCCGCGAGGTGGTGGGCAAGAGCAAGATGGACTTCGTGCTCTCCGCCGGCCGCAGCGAGGTGGCGGCCAACGTGAAGACGCTCATGCAGAACATCCTCGACCGGTACAAGACGGGGATCTTCGTCACCTCGGTGAACCTGCAGAACGCGCAGGCCCCCGACCCCGTGCTGCCCGCGTTCGAGGACGTGGTGCGCGCCCAGCAGGACCGCGAGCGCTTCAAGAACGAGGGCCAGGCCTACGCGAACGACGTCGTGCCGCGAGCGAAGGGCGTGGCCGCGCGCCTCTCCGAGGAGGCGACCGGCTACCGCGAGAGCGTGATCGCGAACGCCCAGGGCGATGCCGCGCGCTTCAAGCAGATCCTCGCCGAGTACGAGCGCGCCCCGGCCGTCACCCGTGAGCGCATGTACCTGGACGCGATGCAGCATATCCTTTCCTCGACGAGCAAGATCGTCGTGGACACGAAGGGCTCGGGCGGGCAGAGCCTGCTGTACCTGCCGCTCGACAAGCTCATGCAGCAATCCTCGAGCGACGGGGCCGCGGCCCCGGCGACCGCGTCGGACACGACCACCGTGCGGCCTCCCCAGGAGACCTCGACGCAGGCCGTGCAGGACGCCACGTCACGCCGCGACGCGCTGCGCTCGCGCGACCGGGAGTCGCGATGAGACGCGCCGCGGTGGGCCTCTTCGTCGCCGCGCTGGTCGCGCTGGCGCTGTTCTCGATGAGCATGTACACGGTCGACATGCGCAAGGCGGCGGTCAAGTTCCAGCTGGGCGAGGTGATCGCCGTGCAGACGGAGCCGGGCCTCTATTTCCTGGTGCCGCTGCTGCAGAACGTGCGCCTCTACGACATGCGCATCCAGACGATGGAATCGCGCGATCCGGAGCGCTTCCTCACGAAGGAGAATCGCAACGTCCTCGTGGACTCCTTCGTGAAGTGGCGCGTGAAGGACGTGCGCCAGTACTACATCACGGTGGGCGGCGACCCGGTGAAGGCCGAGGCGCGGCTCGCGCAGACGGTGAACGACGCGCTGCGCGCCGAGTTCGCCAAGCGCACGGTGCACGACGTCGTTTCCGGCGAGCGCGACCAGATCATGGACGTGGTGGCGAAGAAGGTGGACGAGGACGCGCGGCGCATCGGCATCGAGGTGGTCGACGTGCGCCTGAAGCGCGTGGATTTCGTTCCCGAGATCAACGCCGACGTCTACCGCCGCATGGAGTCCGAGAGGAAGCGCGTCGCGAACCAGGAGCGCGCGCAGGGCCAGGCCGAGGGCGAGCGGATCAAGGCCGAGGCCGACCGGCAGCGCCAGGTGATCGTCGCCGAGGCCTACCGCGACGCCCAGCGCGTCAAGGGCGAGGGCGACGCGCAGGCCTCGCGCATCTACGCCGAGGCGTTCAGCCGCAACCCCGAGTTCTACAGCTTCTACCGCAGCCTCGAGGCCTACCGCCAGGGTTTGCGCAACAAGAGCGACGTGCTGGTGCTCGATCCCTCGTCGGATTTCTTCAAGTACTTCCGGGGCCCGGGGCGCGGCAAGGCCACGACCCCATGACGCGGGTCGTCGTCGCGGCGATCGCCCTCCTGCTGGTGATCGAGGGGATCCTGCCGTTCACCGCCCCGCGCCTGTGGCGCGAGGTGTTCCGCAAGCTCACCGAGATGAACGACGGCCAGATCCGCTTCGCGGGGCTGACGTCGATGGTGCTCGGGGTCATAATCCTGTTCCTCGCGCATTGAAGGGACCCTCATCCCGGCCTTCTCCCAAGGGAGAAGGGGACTTTGGAGAGGGTGACCAAACCACATGAGACGCTGGCTCCTTCCCGAGCACATCGAAGACGTGCTTCCCGCCGAGGCGCGCGCGATCGAGCGCCTGCGCCGGGCGATCCTCGACCTGTTCGAGTCGCACGGCTACGAGCTCGTGGCGCCGCCGATGCTCGAGTACCTCGAGTCGCTCCTGAGCGGCACGGGGCGCGACCTCGACCTCGCCACGTTCAAGCTCGTCGACCAGCTTTCGGGCCGCATGATGGGCGTGCGCGCCGACCACACTCCGCAGGTCGCGCGCATCGACGCTCACCTTCTCGACCGCCGGGGCGTGGCGCGCCTGTGCTACTGCGGCAGCGTCCTGCACACGCGCCCGGCCGGGATGACGAAGACGCGCGAGCCGATCCAGATCGGCGCCGAGCTCTACGGGCACGCGGGGCTGGAAGCCGACGTGGAGATCGTGCGCCTCATGGTCGCGTCGCTCAAGCGCGCGGGCCTCGAGCGCGTGCACGTCGATCTCGGCAATCCCGCGATCTACCGCGCGATGGCTCAGGCGGCCGAGGTCGACCGCGACCGCGCGGAAGAGGTCTTTCACGCGGTGGAGCAGAAGGACGCGGCGGCGGCGGGCGCGCTGGGCGTGCTCACGACCCTCAACGGCGGCGTCGAGGTGATCGCGCGGGCGCGCCGGGAGCTGCCGAAGTTTCCCGCCATCGCCGCCGAGCTAGACAAGCTCGAGCGCCTGGCCGCGCGCTGCGTGGGCCCCGCCGTGGAGGTCTCCGTGGACCTCGCCGAGCTGGGCGGATTCAACTACGAGAGCGGCCTCACCTTCGCCGCGTTCGCGCCGGGCAGCCCCGATGCGATCGCGCGCGGCGGCCGCTACGACGAGGTGGGCGCGAGCTTCGGACGCGCGCGTCCCGCCACAGGTTTCACCATGGATCTGCGGCAGCTCGCCGCGCTCGCGCCGGAACCGCCGGCGCGCCGTCGCATCCTCGCCCCCTCGGCGGACGACGCGGCCCTCGACGTCGCGATCGCGCAGCTGCGCGACGCGGGCGAGGTCGTCGTCGTCGACTTCCCGGGGCACGAGGACGCGGCAAGCGAGCTCGCCTGCGACCGCAAGCTCGAGAAGAAGGAAGGGAAATGGCGCGTAACGTAGTCGTCATCGGCACCCAGTGGGGCGACGAGGGCAAGGGCAAGATCGTCGACTGGCTCACCGACCACGCCTCGGCGGTGGTGCGTTTCCAGGGCGGGCACAACGCCGGGCACACGCTGGTGATCGGCGGCAGGAAGACCATCCTGCGGCTCATTCCCTCGGGGATCCTGCACGGCGACGTGAAGTGCTTCATCGGCAACGGCGTGGTGGTCTCGCCGCAGGCGCTCGTCGACGAGATCGCCGAGCTCGAGAAGCTCGACGTGGACGTGCGCGGCCGGCTGCGCGTCTCGGAAGCGTGCGCGCTCATCCTCCCGTACCACATCGCGATCGACCAGGCGCGCGAGCTCGCGAAGGGCGAGGCGAAGATCGGCACGACGGGGCGCGGCATCGGGCCCGCCTACGAGGACAAGGTCGCGCGCCGGGCGATCCGCGTGCAGGACCTCTACGCGCGCGAGCGCTTCGCCGCGAAGCTGGGCGAGGTGCTGGACTACCACAACTTCGTGCTGAAGAACTACTTCAAGGCGCAGACGGTGCCGTTCCAGCAGACGCTCGACGACGCGCTCGCGCTCGCCGACCGCATCAAGCCGATGGTGGCGGACGTCTCGAGCGAGTTGAACGCGCTGATCCGCGAAGGCAAGCCCATCCTCTTCGAGGGCGCCCAGGCGGCGCTCCTCGACGTCGACCACGGCACGTATCCCTTCGTCACCTCCTCGAACTGCGTGGCCGGGCAGGCCGCGGCGGGCGCGGGCGTGGGCCCGGGACAGCTCCATTACGTGCTCGGCGTGGCCAAGGCCTACGCGACGCGCGTGGGGGCGGGCCCGTTCCCGACCGAGCTCGAGGACGAGGTCGGCGAGCACCTGCGCGTGAGGGGCAACGAGTACGGCTCGGTCACGGGGCGCCCGCGGCGCTGCGGCTGGTTCGACGCCGCCGCGTTGAAGCGCGCGGTGCAGCTGAACGGCATGAGCGGCCTGTGCATCACCAAGCTGGACGTCCTCGACGGCCTCGACAAGGTGCGCGTCGCGGTGGGCTACAAGGTGGCGGGCGGCGGGCGGCGCGATATCCTGCCGGTGGGCGCCGAGGCGCTCGCGATCTGCGAGCCGATCTACGAGGAGCACCCCGGCTGGAAGGAAAGCACCGTGGGCGTGAAGCGCTACGAGGATTTGCCGGGGAACGCCCGGTCGTACCTGGAGAGATTGCAGGCGCTGGTCGGCGCCCCCATCTCCATCATCTCGACGGGGCCGGACCGCGAGGAAACCATCGTCCTGCGCCACCCCTTCGAATGAAACCTGGTGCCCAGAAGAGGACTCGAACCTCCACGGTGTTACCCGCCAGTACCTGAAACTGGTGCGTCTACCAATTCCGCCATCTGGGCGCGGAAAACATGAAATCTTAACCTGCCGAGCGCCGGATTGTCCAACAAAACCAGGGGCCTGAGGGCCTATCCCACCGAGATCCCGAGCCGCGAGCAAGTCCTCGAGCTGCTCGCGGAGAAGGCCGTCCCCATGACGCAGGACGAGGTCTTCGCGGAGCTCTCGGTGCATGGCGACGCGGAGCGCGAGGGCCTCGAGCGGCGGCTGGCCGCCATGGAGCGCGAAGGCCAGCTCCTGAGGAACCGCCGCGGCGCGCTGATCCTTCCCGACAAGGCCGGGCTCATCAAGGGCAAGGTGATCGGACACCCGGACGGCTTCGGGTTCCTGCGCCCCGAGGACGGCCGCGAGGACCTCTTCCTCGAGCCGCGCCAGATGCACAAGGTGCTGCACGGCGATATCGTCCTCGCGCGCGTGACCGGCGTCGACCGGCGCGGGCGCATGGAGGCGGGCATCGTCGAGGTGCTCGAGCGCGCCAACCGGAAGGTCGTGGGGCGCCTGTTCATCGAGCACGGCGTGGCCTTCGTGGTGGCCGAGAACAAGCGCATCAACCAGGACATCCTGATCATGCCCGAGTCGCTCGACGGCGCGCGGGAAGGGCAGGTCGTCGTGGCGGAGATCGTCGAGCAGCCCACGCGCAACGCCGAGCCGATCGGCCGCGTGGTCGAGGTGCTCGGCAACTATGCCGATCCCGGCATGGAGATCGAGATCGCGCTGCGCAAGCACGACCTGCCGCACGAGTGGCCGAAGGCGGCGCTCGACGAGGCGCGCAAGCTGCCGAAATCCGTCGCGGCGAAGGACCTCAAGGGCCGCAAGGACCTGCGCAAGCTTCCCTTCGTGACCATCGACGGCGAGACGGCGAAGGATTTCGACGACGCGGTGCATTGCGAGAAGACGGGCCGGTCTTTCAGGCTATGGGTGGCGATCGCCGACGTGAGCCATTACGTGCGGCCGGGCGATGCGCTGGACCTCGAGGCGTACAACCGCGGCAACTCCGTCTACTTCCCGCGGCGCGTGATCCCGATGCTGCCCGAGGAGCTTTCCAACGAGCTCTGCTCGCTGAAGCCCGACGTGGACCGCCTCGTGATGGTGTGCGAGATGGAGGTGAGCTCGGGCGGCGTGGTGCGGCACTACGAGTTCTATCCCGGCGTGATCCACTCGCACGCGCGGCTCACGTACACGCGGGTCGCCGCGGTGATCGAAGGCCGCGAGGCCGATCCGCCGGTTCCCGACGCGGTCATGCCGAACATCGAGAACCTCTACGCCGTCTTCAAGGCGCTCCTCGGCGCGCGCAAGAAGCGCGGCGCCATCGACTTCGAGACCGTCGAGACGCAGATGATCTTCGACGAGAACGGCAAGATCGAGCGCATCGTGCCGGTGGTGAGGAACGACGCGCACCGCCTGATCGAGGAGTGCATGCTCGCGGCGAACGTGAGCGCCTCCGATTTCCTCGAGAAGAACGGGCAGCCGACGCTCTATCGCGTGCACGAAGGCCCCACGCCGGAGAAGCTCGAGGGGCTGCGCGCGACGCTCAAGGATTTCGCGTTGACGCTGGGCGGCGGCGAGGAGCCGCAGGCGAAGGACTACGCGGAGCTCCTCGCGAAGATCAAGGACAAGCCCTTCGGCGGCATGATGCAGACGGTGATGCTGCGCTCGCTCTCGCAGGCCGTGTACAGCCCGGAGAACGTGGGCCACTTCGGCCTCGCCTACGACGCGTACGCGCATTTCACCTCGCCCATCCGCCGCTATCCCGACCTGCTCGTGCACCGCGCCATCAAGGGCGTGGTCTCGGGCAAGCGCTACGACGCGGGCGACCTCGGCCGGCTCGGCGTGCATTGCTCGGAGACGGAGCGTCGCGCCGACGACGCGAGCCGCGACGTCGAGGCGTGGCTCAAGACCTGGTACATGCAGGAGCACGTGGGCGCGGAGTTCGACGGCATCATCAGCGGCGTCACGGGCTTCGGCCTCTTCATCACGCTCGACGACCTCTCCATCGACGGCCTCGTGCACATCTCCGACCTCGGGCAGGACTACTTCCAGTTCGATGCCGCCCGCCACATGCTGCGCGGCGAGCGCAGCGGCGTGCGCTACCAGCTCGGCGGCCGCGTGCGCGTGAAGGTGGTGCGCGTGAACATCGAGCAGTCGAAGATCGATTTCACCCTGGTGGAGCGACCCTCGCCCCGGCCCTCTCCCAAGGCGGAGGGAGCACGTCGATGAAGCAGCTCACCGGCTTCCACGCCGTCACCAGCCGGCTGCGGCAGCGGCCCGAGACCGTGCGCGAGATCTACGTGGACGCGGAGCGCAAGGACGCGCGCATGAAGGACCTGCGCGAGCTCGCGAAGCGCACGAACGTGCGCGTGATCGGCGTGGACATGAAGCGGCTGGACGGCATGGCGGGCGGCGTGCGCCACCAGGGCGTGGTCGCGCAGGCCGAGCCCCTCGACATGCCGAAGTTCGTCGAGGATGCGCTCGAGGGCCTCACCGAGCCGCCGCTGCTCCTCATCCTCGACGGCGTGCAGGACCCGCACAACCTCGGCGCGTGCCTGCGCGTGGCCGACGGCGCGGGCGCGCACGCGGTGATCGCGCCGAAGGATCGCAGCTGCGGGCTCACCACGGCCGCGATCAAGGTCGCCTCCGGCGCCGCGGAATCGGTGCCGTACATCGTCGTCACGAATCTCGCGCGCACGATGCGCGAGCTCAAGGAGCGCGGCATCTGGTTGATCGGCGCCGACGATTCCGCACCGCAGACGATCTACCAGGCGAAGCTCGAG
>DASUXK010000393.1:0-3651 GCA_036377935.1 Usitatibacter sp. | reverse complement strand
GCGGCGCGCACGCGCCGAGGCGCAGCACGCGCTCGAGAGGAAATCGACGGTGCGGATGGGCGAGTAAGCGAACCCCAGCAGCAGCTCGCGCCGCCGGGCGACGGTGCCGGGCATGTCTCCCTCGAGGTACACGGGAAGGTAGAGCAGGAATCCCGGCTGGCGGTTGCGGTCGATCTCCTGGACGAGCTGCACGATGGCCGACGCCTCGACGTGCCCGCTGTCGCGCGCGCGGTCCATCGCCTCGCGCCGCACGGGATTGGTCGCCATGTCGTAGCCGATGGCCGCGCGGTTGCGAACGTCCAGGGGCTCGAGCAGGGTGATCGTGGTGCGAAGGTCGGGCGATTCCTCGGGCCACACGTGGAAGTCCTGCTGCCCTTGCTCGCGCATGCGCCGGGCGATCACCTCCTCGTCGCCGGCGTGGATGCGCTGCGCGAAGCCGATGCCGAGGATCCCCGGATAGCGCTCGCGCAGCGCGAGGCGCCCGACGTAGTTGTGGAAGGCGGCCACCGTGACCGGCGTGTCGACGCTCGCGAACAGCCCCGCGGTGCCGCGCAGCAGGGCGACCGAGGTCTCCACCTTCGTGAGGACCGCGGCCTTCGCCTGGCGCGCGGCGGCGAGGAACTCCTGGCGCTGGCGCTCGAGCGCGAGGTCCGCGAGCAGGCAGGCGACGCCCACCGTGACGAGGACGCCGCCGGCGAACGCGAGCAGCGGCGCGCGGTCGCGGGGTCGATTCGAGATGGGCATGGGGCGGTTCGGCGGTAAATATTTCGCGCGCGATGCGGCGCTCGCGCAGGGCCCGAATTCTCGCACGGATACAATTCCGCATGCCCGCGCTCGTCCTCCTGCTCGCCTTCGCCTGCAACATGATCGGCCGCGGCACCGGCGACACGTTCATCGTGTTCCTGCTGCCGCTGTCGGAGACCTTCCACTGGACCCGCGCCCAGGTGTCCAGCGTGTACTCGCTCTACCTCGTGCTCACCGGCCTCGCCGCGCCGCTCACGGGGATGATGGTGGACCGCTGGGGGCCGCGCGTCGTCTATCCGCTCGGGCTCGCGATGCTCGGGACCGGGTGCCTGCTCGCCGGCCACCTCGACAAGCTCTGGCAGTTCCAGCTCTGCATCGGGCTGCTCAACGGCGTGGGCGTCGCGATGCTGGGGATGGTTCCGGCGTCGATGCTCATCAGCCGCTGGTTCCGCCACCGCATGAGCACCGCGATGGGCATCGCCTACGCGGGCTTCGGCACCGGCACGCTCCTCATCGTGCCGCTCGCGCAGTACCTCATCGAGTCGCACGGATGGCGCGCCACGTACCGCGTCATCGGCATCGTGCTGCTCGCGCTGCTGCCGTTGCTCCTCGCGGTGCCATGGCGAAGGATCGCGGCCGCGCCCGCGCCGGCCCCGCGCGCGAAGGGCGACGCGCTCGGCGAGACGCGCGCCTGGCAAGTGACGAGCGCCATCCGCACGCGCGCTTACTGGCAGCTCGTGCAGGTGTTCGCGTTCACCGCGCTCGCGATGTACGCGATGCTCGCGCAGATCGTCGCCTACCTCGTGCAGGTGGGGCTGCAGCCGATGCAGGCGGCGACGGCGTTCGGCGCGCAGGGCCTGCTCTCGGTGGCGGGCATGATGGCCTCGGGCTGGTCCTCGGACCGCTTCGGCTTCCGCGCGACCGCCACGGCGAGCTTCGTCTCCACGTTCGTGGGGATCGTCTTCCTGCTCCTGCTCTCGATCCATCCCGCGGCGTGGCTCGTGCTGCCGTTCGTGCTCTTCTTCGGGCTCTCGCAGGGCGCGCGCGGGCCGATCGTCGCGAGCCTCACCGCGCGCATCTTCCGCGGCGCGGGCTTCGCCACCATCAACGGGACGATCTTCGCGTGCATGTCGGTGGGCGCCGCGCTCGGCTCGTGGGTCTCGGGCGTGCTCTACGACCTCACCGGCGGCTATCGCGCGAGCTTCGTCTTCTCGATGGCCTGCGTCGTGGTGGCGGCGCTGCCCTTCTGGAGCGCCGATCATCCCCTCGGCGCGCGCCGCTGACTTCGCTATGATGCCGCGCATGGAACGCGAGCGCGGCTTCACCTGGATCGAGATGCTCGTCGTGGCGGGCGTCGTCGCGCTGCTCGCGCTCATGGCGCTCCCCGGCCTGCGCGACCGCGCGCTGCGCAAGCAGGTGGAGGAGGGATTGACCCTCGCCGACGTGGCGAAGGCAGGCGTGCAGGCCGCGTGGGCCGCGAAGGGCGAGATGCCGGCGGACAACGCCGCGGCCGGCGTCCCGCCGAGCGGCAAGATCGTCGGCAACTTCGTGAAGGACGTGAAGGTCGAGCAGGGCGCGATCACGCTCACGTTCGGCAACAACGCGAGCAAGGACCTCGAGGACCGGCACCTCACGTTGCGCCCGGCCGTGGTGCCCGACGAGCGCGCCGTGCCGATCGCATGGATCTGCCACGGGAGCGCGGTGCCCCACGGCATGGAAGCGCACGGGCGCGACCTCACCGACATGCCGGACGCGTGGCTCCCCGTCGCGTGCCGCGGGCACGCGAAGCCCTGAGCGCGGGAGCCTCGCGCTAGAATCGAAGGCTTCCGCAATCCCGAGGAGCCGCCATGCCCCAACCGCAACGCCTGCGCGAATTCGTCGACGCGCTCACCGCCGTGGTCGATGCCGGCGGCGACGAGCCGCGCACCCTCGACGGATGCCGCGAGGCGATGAAGCGCCTCGTGGCCGCGGACGACTGGCTTCCCGAGGCGATGGCGCAGCCGCATCCGAAGTACTACCAGCAGTACCTGCTGCATTGCGATCCCCGCGACCGCTTCTCGATCGTGAGCTTCGTGTGGGGCCCGGGCCAGAAGACGCCGGTGCACGACCACACGGTGTGGGGCGTGATCGGCATGCTGCGCGGCGGGGAGACGTGCACGCCGTATCGAAACGAGGGCGGCAGGATCGTGCAGGCCGGCGAGCCCGCCTTGCTGCGCCCGGGCGACGTCGATGCCGTCTCGCCCGCCATCGGCGACATCCACCGCGTCGCCAACACCTACGACGACCGCGTGTCGATCAGCATCCACGCGTACGGCGCGAACATCGGCCGCGTGCGCCGCCACGTGTTCGACCTGGAGACCGGCGCGGTGAAGGAGTTCGTGTCGGGATACGCCAATGCCTGAGGGCGAACGCGCGCAGGAAGGCGGCGTGCGCATTCGCCGCGAGGAAGGCTGCTGGACCGTCACGCTCGACCGCGCCGCGAAGGCGAACGCGCTTTCCGCTTCGCTCGTGGAATCGCTGATCGAAGCGCTCGCCGAGGCCGAGGCCGCCCGCGTGCCGGTGCTCGTGCTGCGCGGGGAGGGCCGCAACTTCAGCGCCGGCTTCGACTTCGGCGACTACGAGCGGCAAAGCGAGGGCGACCTCCTGCTGCGCCTCGTGCGCATCGAGACGCTGCTGCAGTCGCTCGCGCGCTCGCCGTGCCTCACGGTCGCGCTCGCGCACGGGCGCAACTTCGGCGCGGGCGTCGATCTCTTCGCCGCCTGCCGCTGGCGCATCGCCGCGCCGCAGGCGACGTTCCGCATGCCCGGCCTGGGCTTCGGGCTCGTGCTCGGCACGCGGCGCTTCGCCGCCATCGTGGGGCGCGATGCGGCGCGCGAGGCGCTCGAGGGCCTGGCGACCTTCGGCGCG
>DASUXK010000392.1:0-4816 GCA_036377935.1 Usitatibacter sp. | reverse complement strand
GGCGAGGTCGATGCGCCGCGTGTTGAGCACGATGCGCCCGCGCGTCACGCGCGCCACGTCCAGGAGGTCGTCGACGAGCTGGCGCAGGCTCACCATCTGCCGCTCGACGATGTCGCGCGCGCGCAGCGCTTGCTCGCCGCGCGGATCGACGTAGTGCAGCACGCCCACGGCGCTCGCGATGGCGTTGAGGGGATTGCGAAGCTCGTGCCCGAGCATCGCGAGGAACTCGTCCTTCGCGCGGCTGCCCTGCTCGGCCTCGCGCCGCGCCTCGCGCTCGGCGGCCAGCGCCTCGTTCAGCCGCTCCTGGCGCTCGCGCAGCAGGGCGTCGGCCTCGTCGAACGCGTCCTGCACCTCCTCCACCTCGTCGATCGTCGAGGGCGGATGCGGCGGCAGCGCCTGCCCGTGCGCGAGCGCGCGGGCCGAGGCGCCGAGCGCGGTGATCGGCCGCTGGATGCGGCGCGCGAGCAGGAACGCGAGCAGCACCGCGAGGCCGATCGAGACGAAAGCGGCGGCGGCCAGCAGCGCCGACGAGTCGAGGAGCGCCGCCTCGATGAGCTGCGCCGGCACGGCGGTGCCGACGGTCCAGCCCCAGCGCAGCGACCGGCTGTGGGCCGCGTAGACCGATTCGCCGTCGGCGCCGGGGCCGCGATACGCGCCCTCGGCCATCTCGCGCGTCTTCTCGAGCAGCAGCGCCGCGGGCGGCTTGCCGACCCAGCGGCCGTTGTCCTCGGTGCGCGCGATCACGATCCCGTCCTGGTCGAGCAGCGTCATGGTGGCGCCGTTGCCGACGGGGTACTGGCTCATGAACTTGAGCCATGAGGACTGCTCCACCACGGCCACCAGGATCGCGTCCACCGTTTTCGCGCGCACCACGGGAACGACGATCTGCGTCTCGAACTGGCCGTCGGGCGCGCGAAGGAGCCCCGAGACCGCCGGAAGACGCGTCTCGCGCACCCGGGCGAGCGTGCCCGGATCGACGACGGGCACGGGCGCGGCGATGCTCTCGCGCCAGGCGGCGCTCACATGCTTCCATTCGGGGTCCCCCGCGGCGACCGCGGACCACAGCGGCTGCGTGTCGAGCGTGCGGCGCATGCGCTCCACGAAGGCCCCGCGCGGCTCCTCGGGCGTGGCGGACAGGCCCACCGCGCGCAGCATGCGGACCGCGCCATCGATCTCCATATCCAGCGCGATGGTCATGGCGCGCACGCGCTCGAGGTAACGCAGCTCCAGGTCGTTGCGCTGCTGCCACCACGAGAACGACGTGATCGCCACCGAGAAGACGAGCAGCGGCAGGAAAGCGCCCGCGAGGAGGACCAGGAGATGGCTGCGGATCTTCACGGGCGCGCGCCGATGGATTGCGACGAAGGTAATGACCGCTCGCGGGACTTGCGGGTTTCCGCTCCCGATGGAGCGGTGGCGTCGTCCGTCGGCGCCGCGCGGCTTCGGCCTACGCGTCCTGTCCGCGCGGCTCGGGCCAGCCGCCCTGCGCGAGGTCCGCGTCGTGCTCGCCCAGCTTCGGCGCCGCGTGGCGGATCGCCCCGGGCGTCGCGGAGAGCTTCGGCACGATGCCCGGCACCTTGAGCGGCCGGCCGTCTCCGGCGACCGCCTGGACGATCATCTCCCGCGCGAGGTACTGCGGATCGCGGGCGATGTCGGCGACCGAGTAGATGCGGCCCACCGGCACGCGCGCCGCATCGAGGGCGGCGAGGACCTCGTCCTGGGTTCGTCCCGAGGTCCACGCCTCGATCGCGCCGTCGATGCGCTCCGTGTGGGCCACCCGCCCGTCGTTGTGGGCGAGCGCGGGGTCTTCCCCGAGGTCCGGGCGGCCGATGGCGGCCATGAGGCGGCGGAAGATGCTGTCGCCGTTGCCGGCGACGAGCACGTAGCCGTCCCGGCAGCGATATGCGTTGGAAGGCACGATGCCGGGAAGCGCGCTGCCCGCGCGCTCGCGCACCGCGCCGAACGCGTCGTACTCCGGCAGCAGGCTCTCCATCACGTTGAACACGGATTCGTAGAGCGCCACGTCGATGAACTGTCCCTCGCCGCCGTGCGCGTCGCGGTGATAGAGCGCCATCAGCACGCCGATCACGCCGTGCAGCGCGGCGAGCGTGTCGCCGATGGAGACGCCGACGCGAACCGGCACGCGCCCGGGCTCGCCGGTGAGGTGGCGCAGCCCCCCCATCGATTCGCCGATCACGCCGAAACCCGGCCGGTCCTTGTAGGGGCCGGTCTGGCCGTAGCCCGAGATGCGCAGCATGACGAGGCGCGGGTTGAGCGCGTGCAGCCGCTCCCAGCCCAGGCCCCAGCCCTCGAGCGTGCCGGGCTTGAAGTTCTCGATGAGGACGTCGGCCTCGGCGGCGAGCGCGCGCGCGATTTCCTGCCCTTCCGGCTCGCGCAGGTCGATGCACACCGAGCGCTTGTTGCGCGACTGCACCTCCCACCACACCGAGGTGCCGTCGCGCAGCAGCCGCCACTTGCGCAGCGGGTCGCCCACGCCCGGCGGCTCGACCTTGATCACGTCGGCGCCGAAATCGGCGAGCGTCTTCCCCGCGAAGGGGCCGGCGATGAGCTGACCCAGCTCGAGGACCTTGATGCCTTGGAGGGCTTGCATCGCCCGATTCTACTTCGGAGCCGGGTCTCGGCCCTCGCGCTGAAGCGGGGGTTTGACGCCTTTGCCGTGGCTGTCGCGAGGTGACGACAGGTCAACCAAATTCGCGCTTTACGCGTTGATGCGGGAAACGTCTAACATGGCGTCATAACCAAGGAGCCTCATGAAAACGATCGTCCTAGTGACCCTCGCTTCCCTCGGCGCCCTCGGCGCCGCCGCCGCTTCCGCCCAGTCGTTCGCGGATCGCGCGCGCGTCCTTTCCTCCCACGCCGTGGTCGAGCAGGTCCCCATCGACCGCGAGGAGTGCTGGAACGACCGCGTGCGCGGCTACGAGGATCAACGCGTCACGCGCTCCGATACCGGCGCGCCCATCGGCCCGGGCACCGTGCTCGGCGCCATCATCGGCGGCGTGGCCGGCCACCAGGTCGGCAGCGGCCGAGGCAACGATGTCGCCACCGCCGCGGGCGCCGTCGTCGGCGGCCTCGTCGGCAACCAGATCGACCGCAACAACGCCGGCCCGCCCGGCCGCGTCACCGAGGTCGAGCGCGTGCCGGTCGAGCGCACGGTCAAGCGCTGCCGCGTCGTGCACGAGGTGCGCGAGGCCACCGTCGGCTACGACGTGCGTTACGAATACCACGGCCGGCAGTTCACCACCCGCCTGCCGCAGGATCCGGGCCGCAGCCTTCGCGTCGAGGTCGAGGTGCGACCGGCGGAAATGCGCTACGACGCGCCGCCCCCGCCGCGCCATCCCCGCCCGCCGGTCTATCCGCGCTGAGCCGGCGCACCGCGAGAAAACGGCGCCTGCGGGCGCCGTTTTTCCTCGGTGCGCGCGCGGCGTCGTCCTGCGCCATCCGGCACGGCGCGAAGCCGAACGCCCCTCCGGGCGCCGCCATCGAACACCCGAGGGCCTTCCATCGAAGGCCGCGAGATCCCGGAGGTTCGAAAATGAAACGCATCATCCTGGCGGCCGCCGTGTCGCTCGCGGCAGCGGCGCCGTTCGCGCAAGCGCAACCCTATCCCGATCGTCCGTATGACCGGCCCTACGTCGCGCCCGACCGGGCGGACGTGCCCTACGATCGGCGCGACGAGCGCTGGCGGGGCGACGACCGGCGCGAGGAGCGCGCGCGCGTGATCGACTCGCGGCCCGTCGCGGGCGACCAGGAGGAATGCTGGAACGACGACACGCACAGCTACGAGAAGCACCGCATCGGCGCGGGGACCGTGATCGGCGCGATCGCCGGAGGCGTGATCGGCCACCAGTTCGGCAGCGGGCGCGGCAACACCGCGGCCACCGCGGCGGGCGCCATCGGCGGCGGCGTTCTGGGAAACCGCATCGACCGCAACCGCGCCGACAACGACTCGCAGCAGCGCTGCCGCACGGTGCGCGACGACACCACGACGGGCTACGACGTGCGGTACGAGTACCGCGGCCGGCAGTACGAGACGTACCTGGACCACGATCCGGGCCGCTGGCTGGTGGTCGGCCGCGATACCGAGCCCGACGGCTCGCCGCTCGCGGACAACCGCGACTACGGCGAGCGCGACTCGCATTTCGACCGCGACCGTCGCTGAGGCCGCGCCGGGAGCGGCCCCGCGCCGCTCCCATTGATGACTTCAATCAAGCGCATCGGAACAATCAATTGGACGCTGCGCGCGGGCGGTAGCACCATGGGGACACCGAACGAGAAGTCCGGAATTCCGCGTTTTGTCCCTCAGGAGGTGCACATGAAACCGCTCAAAGGAACCAAGACCCACGACAACCTCAAGGCCGCGTTCGCCGGCGAGTCGCAGGCGAATCGCCGCTACCTCTACTTCGCCAACAAGGCGGACGTGGAGGGCCAGAACGACGTCGCCGCGCTCTTCCGCTCCACCGCCGAGGGCGAGACGGGGCACGCGCACGGCCACCTCGACTACCTCGCGAACGTGGGCGACCCCGCGACCGACCTGCCCATCGGCAGCTCGCGCCAGAACCTGAAGGCCGCCGTCGCCGGCGAGACGCACGAGTACACCGACATGTACCCCGGCATGGCCAAGGCCGCCCGCGGCGAGGGCTTCGAGGAGATCGCCGACTGGTTCGAGACGCTCGCCAAGGCCGAGCGCTCCCACGCGAACCGCTTCCAGAAGGCCCTGGACGCTCTGACCGACTGAAAAACAATTGGGGTCGTACCCCAATTAATTTAATTGCACGAATGTGCTCGACGCCCGTCG
>DASUXK010000391.1:0-2323 GCA_036377935.1 Usitatibacter sp. | reverse complement strand
CGTGTACAACGTCGGCGAGTACACGGCGGCGAACGGCGCGATCCGCATCGACTTCACCGACGCGCAGTACTTCCAGGGCCTGGCCCTCGGAACCGTCCTCGCCGCCATCGGCGCGACCATCGTGGCGGCGATCCTGTCGTGGGTGCTCTTCGGCATCCGCGGCCCGTACTTCGCGATCGGCACCCTCGGCGTCGCCATCGCGGCGGCCGAGCTCACCAACGCGTGGAACTGGGTGGGCGGCGGGCAGGGGATCGCGATGCCGGTGTTCCCCGGCGGGCCGGGGATGCGCGAGCGGTTCTTCTACTTCGCGTGCATGGTGGCGGCGATGCTCTGCTACCTCTTCCTGCGATGGCTCTACGGCACGCGCTTCAGCCTCGCGATCAACGCCATCCGCGACGACGAGGACAAGGCGGAGGCGCTGGGCCTGCACACGCGCCGCTACAAGATGGTCGCGTGGTCCTCCGCCGCGTTCTTCCTCGGCATCGCGGGCGCGCTCTTCGGCAACATGACCGGGTTCATCGAGCCGCTCGAGACCGCGTATCCCACGCTCACGTTCGGCATCTTCATGGTCGCGATGGCGCTCCTCGGCGGCAAGGGGACCCTCTGGGGCCCGATCGTCGGCGCGACCGTCTTCTACACGCTGCGCGAGCTCACCTGGACCTATCTCCTCGGCTGGCAATACATCGCGCTGGGCGTGCTGATCATCGTGAACGTCGTCTACTTCCAGCAGGGCATCATGGGCTGGCTGCAGAGCCGCCGGCCGAAATGGTTCGGCGTGCACGTGGAGGAGCGGCCGGCCGCGCCCGGCCCGGCGCCCAAGGCGGCGGAGGCCTCGAACGCATGAGCGATCCGATCATCGAGGTCCGCGGCGTGACCAAGGCGTTCGGCGGCGTGGTGGCCAACCGCGACGTGACGCTCTCGGTGGAGCGCGGCAGCATCACCGGGCTCATCGGCCCGAACGGCTCGGGCAAGACCACGCTCTTCAATTCGATCGTGGGCCACTATCCGATCGACGCCGGCTCCATCCGCTTCGAGGGGCGCGAGATCTCGCGCATCGGCGTGCAGAAGATCGCGCGCCTCGGCCTCATGCGCACGTTCCAGCAGACGCGCGTCTTCGCGAAGATGGACTGCGTGCAGAACCTGCTCGTCTCGCTTCCCCACCGGCAGAGCGAATGGCGCGACATGTTCCGCCCGTATTCACGGCAGGACATCGAGAAGGCCGAGCACCTGCTCGCGTTCGTGGGATTGCATTCGAAGCGCAAGCTCGCGGCCGGGTCGCTCTCGTTCGGGCAGCAGAAGCTCCTCGAGTTCGCGATGGCGCTCATGAACGAGCCCAAGGCGCTGCTGCTCGACGAGCCCACCGCCGGCATCAATCCGACGCTCATCAACGGCCTCATCGACCGCCTGAAGCGCGCGAACCGCGACTACGGCATCACGCTCTTCGTGATCGAGCACAACATGCGCGTCATCATGAACCTCGCGGACACGATCCATTGCATGGCGGTCGGCCGCGTGCTCGCCTCGGGCCGCCCGGCGGACGTGAAGGACGATCCGCGCGTGGTCGACGCCTACCTGGGGGCGGCGGCATGAGCGCCGATCCGATGCGCGAGGCCTCGCCCGAGGAGCGGCGCGCGGCCGGCTACCACGACGGCGGCGTCGAGGTGGTCCTCTCGGTCGACGATGTGGCGCGCGAGGCGCAGTCGATGGCGAAGGAGATCCCCGAGTCGCGCCTGCTGGAGCTCGCGCGCCGCGAGCCGTTCCTCTCGGTGCGCGGGTTGCGGGCGGGCTACGGGAACATGGAGATCCTCCACGGCTTCACGCTCCACGTCGCGCGCGGCCAGTCGGTCTGCCTCATCGGCCCGAACGGCGCGGGCAAATCGACCGTGCTCCACTCCATCTACGGCTTCACGCGCATCTACGCCGGGGACATCCGTGTCGGCGCCGCGGGCGGCGAGCGCGACATCACGCGCCTCACCCCCGAACGCAAGCTGCGCGAGGCGCGCGTCGCCTACATCCTCCAGGACAAGTCCGTGTTTCCCGACATGACGGTCGAGGAGAACCTGCTGATGGGCGGCTTCCTGCTGCGCTCGCACGCGAAGGCGCGCGCGGCGGCCGAGGCGGTCTTCGAGCGCTATCCGCGGCTCGCCGAGCGCCGGCGCCATGCCGCGCGCGTGCTCTCCGGCGGCGAGCGCAGGTTGCTGGAGATCTCGCGCGCGCTGGTGATGCAGCCCGACGTCCTGCTGGTGGACGAGCCGTCCATCGGCCTGGAGCCGCGCTACATCGACATGGTGTTCGAGATCCTCCACCGCCTGCAGCACGAGGA
>DASUXK010000390.1:0-4366 GCA_036377935.1 Usitatibacter sp. | reverse complement strand
GGAGACGGGGCTGCGCCGCGATCCGGCCGACGAGGCGTTCCTCATGCCGCTCGTCGCCAGGGCGCGCGCGGCGCTGGGGGAAGGCGCCTTCGCATCGGCGGGCCTCGAGGGACGGCGGCTCTCCCATGCCGAGGCCGCGCGCGAAGCGGCCGCGTGGCTCGCTCCGGCGCCGCGCGCCGCCGCGCCGCGCGACGCGGCCCAGGGCGAGCCTAGTTCATGATCGTGGGATCGTAGGTCGGGCACGCCTTGCCGTTGGCGCCGATGACCGTGACGCCGTAGCGGTATGTCCGGCCCACCGTTTCGTGCCGATCCACGACCGTGATGACCTTCGGGCTGTGGCTCCAGCCATGGAACTCGTCGCCGGGATCGTCCTTGAACGCGATGGCGCCCTGCGGAAACGAGCCGCCCACCACGTCCCACTGGATGACCGCATTCTTGTTGCCGGCGGCGATCGGCAGGTCTTCCGGATTCACCGTGATGCGGCACGACGCATCCACGCTGACGGTCACGCGGCAGTAGTGCGTTTCGCACGGAGCGCCCGCGCCGCGCCCTCCCTCCAGGGACGCGCAGCCGGACGCGAGAAGTGCGGGCAGGCAAACGGCAAGCAGGACCCGGAGATGCTTCGTCATGTTGTTCCTCCAAATGGGGAAACGGGGATGGGCGCAGGCGCTTCGCCCTGCGCCCGCCAAGATACTCCTAAGCCCAGCGCAGGATCACGCGCAGCTTGCGCAGCGCCTGCGCATCCGCCATGCCGGGAAGCAGGAGCACGGTGCGATCGACGCGCGCGCCGTGCGGCCGCCAGCGCACGAGGGCGAGCCACGGGGCGACGAAGGAGCCCGGACGCACGCTGCCTTCCAGCACGCGGCCGTCGCGCAGCCCGAGGCGCACCTCGCCTTCACGCCGCACGGCGAGGAAGCGCACGGCGCGAATCCGGCGCCAGGCGAGCATCGCCTCCACGGCGACCGCCGCCGGCCCCGCGAGCCGGAACCACGCCGGAAGCGGAAGCGAAGCGGCCACGGCCGCCGACGCGAGGCCGAGGGCGAGGATCGTGCCCGCGGCGAGGCGGCTATACTGAAGCTCGCATCGAACGTGATCGAACGCCCCCATGTCGTCCTGGTTCTCCTTCCTCGCAAGCCGCGGCGCGCGCATGGACGCGAGCGGCGCGGCGGACTACGGCGACCCCGCCGCGGAGCTCGCCGCCGCGCGCGACCGCACCATCCTCGCGGACCTCTCGCATAACGCGCTCATCGCCGTGACGGGCGACGACGCGGCGGATTTCCTGCACGCCCAGCTCACGAACGACGTGAAATCGCTGCCCGTGGGCGCCGCGCAGTGGAACGGCTGGTGCTCGCCCAAGGGCCGGCTCCTCGCCACCTTCCTCCTGCTTCGCACGGACGACGGCTTCCGGCTGATGCTGCCCGCCGAGATCGCGCCCGCCATCGCGAAGCGCCTCGGGATGTTCGTGCTGCGCTCGAAGGTGAAGATCGCCGACGTCGGCGAATCGATCGTCCGGCTCGCCTTCGCCGGGCGCACCGCGGGTGTCCTCGTCGCGCGCCACTGGGGCTTCGCGCCGGACCCGATGCGCTCCGTGGAGAAGGACGGCGCCACCTGCATCGCCCTCGACGCCGAGCGCTTCGTGATCCTGGTCGCCGCGCAGAAGGCGCCCGCGCTGTGGGAGAAGCTCGCGGAGAACTCGACGCCGGCCGGGCCCGACGCCTGGGCGTGGTCGCTCGTGCACGCGGGCATTCCCGTCGTCACCGCCGCCACGCAGGAGGCCTTCGTTCCGCAGATGGCGAACTTCGAGCTCGTGGGCGGCGTGAGCTTCCGCAAGGGCTGCTACCCCGGCCAGGAGATCGTGGCGCGCACGCAGTACCGCGGCATCCTCAAGCGGCGCATGGCGCTCGCGCACCTCGCCGGCGATCGGCGCCCCGCCCCCGGCGAGAGCGTCTACGGCGCGGCGTTCGGCGACCAGGCGGCGGGAACGATCGTGAACGTCGCGCCCGCGCCGGACGGCGGATACGACGCGCTGGTGGTCGCGCAGCTCGAAAGCCTCGCCGGGGGCGACCTGCGCTGGGGCTCGCCCGAGGGCCCGCGGCTGGAGATCCGCGCGCGACCCTACGAGCGCGAGGAGGCCGAGCCCGCGGGCCGGCTGTAGCGCCCGCGTGAAGAAAAAGGGCTCGGTGGCGCTCGCCGCGATGGTCCTCATCTGGGGCTACTCGTGGGTGATCATGAAGGTGGCCCTGCGCTACGCGCATCCGCTCGACTTCGCGGCGCTGCGCGTGGCCGTCGCCGCCGTGTTGCTCTTCGCCCTCCTCCTCGTGCAGCGGCGCGACCTGCGCCTGCCCGGATACCGCATGGCGCTCCTGCTCGGCTCGGTGCAGGTCGCGCTCTTCGTCGTGCTCACGCACACCGCGCTGCTCTTCGCGGGCCCGGGCAAGACCTCGGTGCTCACCTACACGATGCCGTTCTGGATGATCCTCTTCGCGCACGCGATCCTGAAGGAGCGCATGCGCGGCCTTCAGTGGGTCGCGGTCGCCCTCGCGTTCGCGGGCCTCGTGCTGATCGTCGCGCCCTGGAAGCTCACGAGCCTCGCCGGCAGCGCGCTCGCGGTCGCCGCGGGCGCCGTCTGGGCCATCGCCGCCGTGCTCTCGAAGAAATGGCCCACGCGCGCGGACACGCTCGTCTTCACCGCGTGGCAGCTCCTCGTCGGGACGGCCTGGCTCGCGCTCGTCGCATGGCTGCACCCGCATCCGCCGGTGCGCTGGACGCTCGAGTTCGTGCTCGCGCTGGCGTTCTCGGCGATGTTCGCGACGGCGGGCGGCTGGTGGCTGTGGACCTACGTCCTCGCCAACACGAGCGCCGGCATGGCCGGGTTGAGCTCGCTCGGGATCCCGGTGGTCGCGGTGGTCGCCTCGGCGATCCAGCTCGGCGAGACCCCCGATGCGCTCGAGCTCTCCGGGATGATCGCCATCGGCGTGGCGCTCGCGCTCCTCGGCCTCATCGGTTTACGCCGCTCCGCTGTTCGACCTATTGGAGCCCCTAATGAACACGGATGACCACACCTTCAGGCGGCGCGATAACGCTTCACGCCCTCGGCGATCTCGCGGCACGCTTCCTCGGGGCTGCCCCAGCCGTCGAGCTTCACCCACTTGCCGGGCTCGAGGTCCTTGTAGTGGGCAAAGAAGTGCTCTAGCTGCAGCAGCGTGAGCTCGGGCAGGTCGCGCGCGCTCGACACCTGCCGGTAGAGCGGCGTGAGCTTGTCGATGGGCACGGCGAGGAGCTTCGTGTCGCGCCCGGCCTCGTCGGCCATCTTCAGGAGCCCGATCGGCCGGCAGCGCACCACCACGCCGGGCACCAGCGCGAACGGCGTGATCACCAGCACGTCGACCGGATCGCCGTCCTCGGAAAGCGTCTGCGGGATGTAGCCGTAGTTGCACGGGTAATGCATCGAGGTGGAGACGAAGCGGTCGACGAAGAGCGCGCCGGTCTCCTTGTCCACCTCGTACTTGATCGGGTCCGAGTGCATCGGGATCTCGATGATGACGTTGAAGTCGGCGGCGAGGTCGCGCCCCGCGTCCACCCGGTCCAGGTTCATGCTTCTTCCTTCGATTCAGGCACTAACATTCGATTTTTGGTAAATTGGTGCAGGTCAAGAGGCTCGATTATCCATGAACCGCAGCCTGCCCCTCATCCTCACGCTCGACCAGCACGGCGTCCCGCACCGGTGGGTCACGTGGCAGCAGGCGGTGTGGTACTACGCCAAGGAGCGCGTGGCCTGGGAGCTGGGGCGCGAGGCGTTCACGATCTACGGCGGGCGCTCGCACCGCACCGGCGAGCGCTCGAGCATCACCGCCAACTCCATCATCGCGATCCGCGGCAAGGCGCTCGCGATCAAGGGCTTCCACCAGGTCCCGCCGCTCAACAACCGCGAGCTCTTCAACCGCGACCACTTCATGTGCGCGTTCTGCGGCGGCGGCTTCTCGCCCTATCGCCTCACGTGCGACCACATCATGCCGATGTCGCGCGGCGGAAGGGACACGTGGATGAACGTCGTGACGGCGTGCCGCGCGTGCAACCAGAAGAAGGGCAACCGCACGCCGGAGGAGGCGCACATGCAGCTGCTCTACGCGCCCTACGTGCCCAACCGCGCGGAGTTCCTGATCCTCGCCAACCGCCGCATCCTCGCCGACCAGATGGAGTTCCTCCGCCAGCACGTGTCGGCGAACTCGCGCATCAACGCGCGCGTCGCGCCGCGCTCGGCCGCGCTCAACTGATCCCTAGGGCAGGCGCTCGATGTCGCGCACGACGACGGCCCCGTCGTCGGTGGGCTTGAGCCCGCACTTCACCTCGCCGCAGCGCCAGACGA
>DASUXK010000389.1:0-5663 GCA_036377935.1 Usitatibacter sp. | reverse complement strand
GCGCGACGATCGTGACGCTCGGGCTCGAGGAAAGCGTGCGGCTGGGGCTCGCGAAGGGCGCGAAGGCGGAGACGTTCCTGGGCCTCGCGGGCGCGGGCGACTTCATGCTCACCGCGAACAGCCTGCAGTCGCGCAACACTTCGCTGGGCGTGGCGCTGGGCGAGGGGAAGAAGCTCGCCGACATCCTCGCGGGGCGGCGGCAGGTGACCGAAGGCGCGTTCTCGTGCGAAGCGGCCGCGGCGCTCGCGCGGCAATTGCACGTCGAGGTTCCGCTCACCGACGCGCTCGACGGCGTCCTCAACCGCGGCGACGACCTCGATCGCGCGATGGAGCGGTTCCTCCATCGGCTTCCGCCGCTCTACCGTTCCTGACGCTGCGCTTTGGTCCCCCGGCAGCGGGGGAAGCTACTTCGCGAAGACTTGAGCGATGTCCCCGAAAGCCTTGAACTCGAGCGCATTGCCCGAGGGATCGAGGAAGAACATCGTCGCCTGCTCGCCCACCTCGCCCTTGAAGCGCACGTGGGGCTCGATCACGAAGCGGATGCCGGCTTCCTTGAGGCGCCCGGCGAGGGACTCCCACTCGGCCATCGGGAGGATCGCGCCGAAGTGGCGCACCGGCACGTCGTCGCCGTCCACGGCGCTCGTCTGTCGATGGCCCGCTTCCTCCGGCGCGAGGTGCGCGACCACCTGGTGGCCGTAGAAGTCGAAGTCCACCCAGCTCTCCGAGCTGCGGCCTTCGGGACACCCGAGGAGGCCGCCGTAGAAGCGGCGCGCTTCGGCGAGGTCGTGGACGGGGAAGGCGAGGTGGAAGAGGGGCTGCGTCGACACGCGGGTTTCTCCTGGAAATTTCGGGATCGAAACCCGTCATTATCGCCTATCCGTCGACCCCTTCGAAATACTCCACGAGCGTCTTGTGGATGCCGATGAGGAATTGCGCGGTCTTCACGCCGTGGTCCGTGGCCGTGCCGGTCGTGCCGCCGCCCGGGATCTCCTGGCTCTGGACGAAGGCCATGAGGAGGTCGTCGGCGCGCTTGAGCGCGATCCTGTGTTCCATCGCGAGTTCTCCGTTACGATTGGGGTCTTCCCATTGTCTCCGAAAATCGCGCGGGCCCGAATGCCGCGCGCGCATCGTCCATGAGAATCGTCGACATCCGCGAGAAGACCTACCCGATTTCCTCCCCGATCCGCAACGCCTACATCGACTTCAGCCGCATGACGCTCTCGCTGGTTGCGGTGATCACCGACGTGATCCGCGACGGGCGGCCCGTCGTGGGATACGGCTTCAATTCCAACGGGCGCTACGGGCAGGGCACCCTCATGCGCGAGCGCTTCATCCCGCGCGTGCTCGAGGCCGATCCCGCCTCGCTCGTGGAAGAGGGCGGCGCGAACCTCGACCCCGTGAAGATCTGGGCGCGGATGTACACCAACGAGAAGCCCGGAGGGCACGGCGAGCGGTCGGTGGCGATCGGCACGATCGACATGGCGGTGTGGGATGCGGTGGCGAAGATCGCGGGCAAGCCGCTGTACCAGCTGCTCGCCGAACGTCACGGGGACGGCAAGCCCGACCGGCGCGTGTTCGTCTACGCCGCCGGCGGCTACTACTACCCCGGCAAGGACGACTCGCAGCTCGTGGCCGAGATGCGCAGCTACCTTGACCGCGGCTACAGCGTGGTGAAGATGAAGATCGGCGGCGCCCCGCTCGCGGAGGACCTGCGGCGCATCGAGTCGGTGCTCGCGATCCTCGGGCCGGGGCAGCGACTCGCCGTGGACGCCAACGGGCGCTTCGACCTCGACACCGCCATCGCGTATGCCAAGGCTCTCTCGAAGTACGAGCTCTTCTGGTACGAGGAGCCGGGCGATCCGCTCGACTTCGAATTGCAGGCGGTGCTGCGCGGCTACTACGACAAGCCGATGGCCACGGGCGAGAACCTCTTCTCGATGCAGGACGCGCGAAACCTCATCCGCTACGGCGGCATGCGACCCGACCGCGACTGGCTGCAGTTCGATTGCGCGCTTTCCTACGGCCTCGTGGAATACCTGCGCACGCTCGCGATGCTGCGGCAGCACGGATGGTCGCCTTCGCGCTGCATCCCGCACGGCGGCCACCAGATGTCGCTCAACATCGCGGCGGGGCTGGGCCTGGGCGGCAACGAATCGTATCCGGACCTCTTCCAGCCCTTCGGCGGATTCCCGGACGGCGTGCGCGTGGAGAACGGCTACGTGACGATGCCCGAGCTGCCCGGCATCGGCTTCGAGGGAAAGTCGGACCTCTACCGCCTGATGCGCGAGCTCGGCGACTGAGTGTCGAGGAGCGGCTCGCCCTGCGGCGCGCCGATGCATCCCGGCCCGAAGCCGTTGCAGGCGGCGCGGCCCTCGCGGCTTTCCGTGCAATCGACGCACGCGCGCCCGAGCCCGAACTTCGGCCCCACGATGGGCCCCACGACGGCCAGCTGGAAGAATCCGAGCATGATCGCTCCCGGTGAACGGATACCTCCACCGTAGGCGGCCTCGCCCTTCGCGTGTTTGATCCGCCTCAAAACCGGGGACAGACCACATTTTCCTAAGTGCGAAACAGCTTCGACGTCGGAGTCCACTCCGGCAATCCAATCGTTTCGCACTTAGGAAAATGTGGTCTGTCCCCGGTTTTGGCTGTTGCCCTATTTCTTGATGTTGGGGGCGGGGAGGCCCTCGATCATCACGTTGAGGACCGCGGGCTGGCGGGCGCCGAGGGCGCGGCGCGCGGCGGGCAGGAGCTCCGCGGGATCGGTGACGCGCTCGCCGAATCCGCCGAACGCCTTCGCGACTTCCTCGTAGCGCGTGGGGAGCAGCTCGCAGCCCACGGTGCGATCGCGGCCGTAGTCGCGCACCTGGATCTGGTACTCGGCGTTCCAGCGCGCGTCGTTGCCGACGACGGCAACGAACGGAAGCTGGTAGCGCACGGCGGTGTCGATCTCCGCGGGATGGAAGCCGAAGGTGCCGTCGCCGAGCAGCGCGATCACGGGCGCGTGGGGCACGGCGAGGCGCGCGGCCACCGCGAACGGCAGCGAGGCGCCGATCGATCCCGCGATGCCGTTCACCACGCGGTGCGGCGCCGTGAGGCAGGCCTGCGCCCACTGCCCGAACTCGCCGCCGTCGGAAACGAGCACCGAATCGGGGCTCGCATCGAGCAGCACCTGCAGCGGACGGCACGCCTGCACCGGATGCAGCCGCCCTGGTTCCGACGCTTTCGCGTGATCCCACTGCGGCGGGCGATAAGCGATCGCCGCGCGCACGTCCTCGCGCCACGAGCCCGACATCGGCGCGCGCTTGAGCGCCACGCGCGCGAGCGATTCGATCGCCGAGCCCGCATCGGCGCGCATGCTGGCGGCGAGCCGGGGGCCTACCGCGCGCCGCGCCCGCTCGCGCTCGGCCGCCTCGGCATCGACCTGCAGGAACTCGCACACCATGGAGAAGGCCGGCGCGCGCCCGAACTTGAGCGTGAAGTCGAGGCGCTTGCCGAGCAGCAGCACGACGTCGGCCGTGGGCAGGATCTCCGCGAACGCGCCGAGGCTGGGATCGGCGATGCCGCGCGGGCTCTCCATGCCGATCACCGGGATGCCGCTCGCCGATTCGAGCGCCTGCATGCGCGCGCGCCCGTCGCGGCCCATCAACGCGGGCCCGCAGAGGATCAGCGGGCGCAGCGCACCCCCGAGCCGCTCGAGCAGCGCCTCGGCGCGCGAATCGGCGAGCGCGATGGGCTCGGCGTTCGCATCCTCGACCGGAGGATCGTCCTCGGCGAGCGCCTGGTCCTCGAGCGCGTCGGTGGGAAGGCTGAGATGCACCGGCCCGGGGCGGCCCGAGCGCGAGATGCGCAGCGCCCGCGCCGCATCCCACGCGACCACGCCCGCATCGGTGCTCACCCACGCGGCCTTCGCGATCGGCGCCGCCACCGCGGCCTGGCGCATCTCCTGGAAGGCGCCGAGTCCCTGCTCGCCGGAAGGGGAATGCCCGGAGAGGAGCACCACGGGCGATTCGGCCATCGCCGCGGTGTAGAGCGCCGAGACCGCGTTCGCGTGTCCCGGGCCGCCGGTGACGAGCGCCACGCCCGGCTCGCCGGTGATGCGCGCCCAGGCATCGGCCATGTGCACCGCCGCGGCCTCGTGGCGCACGTGCACGAGCTCGAGGCCGGCGTCGAGCGCCGCATCGAACACCGGCATGATGTGGTTGCCCGAGAGCGTGAAGAGGCGGCGTACGCCGGCCTGCGAAAGGATGCGCACGAGGGCATCGGCCCCGCGCTTGCCGCGCTCGCTCATGCGGTCTCCGTTTCTTCGGCGAGCGAGGCCGCGGCGATGCGATCGGCGGTGATCGGCAGGTCGCGCACGCGCGCGCCGATCGCGTCGCGCACCGCGTTGGCGATGGCCGCGGCGGCCGGTCCCTGCGCCGCTTCTCCCGCGCCCATCGACGGTTCGTTGTCGTGCTGCAGCACTTCCACCTCCACATGCGGAACTTCGGAAAAGCGCAGGATGGGATACGTCTCCCATCCCGCGTCGGATATGCGCGTGCGGTCGAAACGCAACGCTTCCTTGAGAGTCCAGCTCGCGGCCTGGATCGCGCCGCCTTCCACCTGGTTCGCGACGCCGTCGGGATTCACCGCGAAACCCACGTCGACGGCGATCGCGAGGCGGCGCACGCGCACTTCGTGCGTGAGCTCCACCTCGGCGACGACGGCGCAGTACGCGCCGGAGCCCTTGTAGCGCGCCCAGCCGATGCCGCGGCCGAAGCCTTCGGGCAGCGGCGTCCCCCAGGAAGCGCGGCGCGCGGCCGACTCGAGCACGGCGCGCGCGCGCGCGTCGCAGACGTGGCGCAGGCGCCACGCGAGCGGATCCTCGCCGCGCTCGCGCGCGAGGTCGTCGACGAAGCTCTCGATCGCGAAGACGTTCGCGTGGGCCCCGAGCGAGCGCAGCGCCGAGGCGCGGATCGGCATCTCGAGCACGCGGTGGCATTGCACCCGCACCGCCGGGAAATCGTAGCCGGGAACCGCATTGCGCTGCGAGCCGCCGCCGCCGGCGAACGGCGGATCGACGGACACCGGCCGCTCGAACGGCCGCGCGAGCTGCGAAGCGGCGAGCAGCGTGGGAACGCTCGCACGCCCGGGGCGCATCGTGTGGCCGTTGCTGAAGACCTCGCCGCGCCACGCGAGCACCTCGCCGCGTTCGTCGAGGTCGGCCTCGAGGTCGATCGCCATGGCGGGCCCGAAGGGCGACCACGCGAGCTCGTCCTCGCGCGTCCACTGCACGCGCACCGGCCGGCCGCCCGCCGCGCGGGCGAGGAGCGCGGCATCGAGCGCCACGTCGTCGGCGCCGTTGTGGCCGTAGCAGCCGGCGCCCTGCACGTGCTCGACGACGATGCGCCCGGCGGGCATCGCGAACACGATCGCGAGGTCGGCGCGCAGGTTGTAGACGCCCTGCGTGTGGCTCCAGATGTGCAGCGCGTCGCCTTGCCACTGCGCCAACGCGCACGAAGGCCCGATGGAGGCGTGCGCGATGTAGGGCCGCGTGAAGGACGCGCGGCGCGTGCGATGCGTCGCTCGCGGCGCGGTGGGCGTACGGTCGGCGACCACCGTCGTCTCGCGGCGCGCGCCGCGCAGCCAGGCGCCGAGCGCGGCCTCGTCGGGCAGCGTCGCGC
>DASUXK010000388.1:0-3860 GCA_036377935.1 Usitatibacter sp. | reverse complement strand
GGGCACATGGGAGCGACCAGCCTCTCGCGGGGTGATGCGGATTTCCTCGACCGGCGCATCGCGGGGTTCCTGCGAGGGGAGTGACGGAGACGCAGGCGGCGCTCATCGTCGTCTGCGCCTACACCTGCGACCTGGTCCGCGACGCGTTCGATTGCGGGTATCGCGGCAAGGTGGACGCGAAGGGCAAGGGGCGGATCGACACGTACTTCGTCACGGGGCCGGGGGAGGGCGCGACGGGCGAGGCGGTGGAGCGGGTGAAGGGAATCGAACCCTCGTCGTAAGCTTGGGAAGCTTCTGCTCTGCCATTGAGCTACACCCGCGGCTCGCGAAGCCATTTTACCGGTTCGCGACGCCCCCCGGCAGCTCGTCGCGCGGCGCCCAAGCTGCGCTGGGTGCGCGCTCTCGAGGGCGACTGTGAAGGAAGGGGCGCGGCGCGGTCTATAATGGACGCGTCATGTCCGCGCCCATCCGTGTCGTCCTCAACGGGGCGCCGCGGGAGTTTCCCGCCCCGCTCACGTTCTCCGAGTTGATCGACGAGCTCGCCCTCGCCGGCCGCCGCCTCGCGGTCGAGCGCAACGGCGAGATCGTGCCGCGCAGCCGGTTCGGCGAGGCGCGGCTCGTGGACGGGGATCGCATCGAGGTGGTGATGGCCGTGGGAGGGGGTTGATGAACGCACCGGAGAGAATCGCCGCGCGCGACGAGCTGGTCGTCGCCGGCAAGTCCTATCGCTCGCGCCTGCTCGTGGGCACCGGCAAGTACCGCGATTTCGAGGAGACGCGCCGCGCGGTCGAGGCGAGCGGCGCCGAGATCGTCACCGTGGCGATCCGCCGCACCAACATCGGACAGAACGCGGGCGAGCCGAGCCTGCTCGAGGTGCTGCCGCCATCGCGCTACACGATCCTGCCGAACACGGCGGGCTGCTACACGGCCGAGGACGCGGTGCGCACGCTGCGCCTCGCGCGCGAGCTCCTCGACGGCCATTCGCTCGTGAAGCTCGAGGTCCTGGGCGACCCGCAGAGCCTCTTCCCGAACATGCCCGAGACGCTCGCCGCGGCGAAGACGCTCGTCGCGGACGGCTTCCATGTCATGGCCTACTGCAGCGACGATCCCATCCTCGCCAGGCAGCTCGAGGACATCGGCTGCGTCGCGGTGATGCCGCTCGCCTCGCTCATCGGCTCGGGCATGGGCATCCTGAATCCGTGGAACCTGCAGATCATCCTCGACCGGCTTTCCGTGCCCGTGCTCGTCGATGCGGGCATCGGCACGGCCTCCGATGCCGCGATCGCCATGGAGCTCGGCTGCGACGGCGTGCTCATGAACACCGCCATCGCGAAGGCGCGCGA
Organism: Usitatibacter sp.; assembly: GCA_036377935.1. GTDB lineage: Bacteria > Pseudomonadota > Gammaproteobacteria > Burkholderiales > Usitatibacteraceae > Usitatibacter. The sequence continues at coordinate 2,517 of DASUXK010000388.1, read as the reverse complement.
GCCGGTGCGCATGGCGGCCGCGATGAAGCTCGCGGTGGAGGCGGGACGGGAAGCGTTCCTCGCCGGGCGCATGCCGAAGAAGCCCTACGAGGCGAGCGCGAGCTCCCCGCAGGCCGGCCTCATCGCGCCGGCGGCGGAGCGCAAGACCGCCTAGGTCAGAAGCGCCAGCTCACGCCGATCGAGAAGAGGTCGGCGTCGCTTTCGGTGGCGAGCGGCGCGGCGAGCGGCGAATAGCGCTCGACCTGCGCGCGCACTCCCAGGGATTTCGTGAAGTCGTAGCGCACGCCCAGGCCGTAGCGCCAGCGGGTGCGGGTGGCGGCATCGCCCAGGAGCGAGGTCGAATAGCTCGCGAACGGGTAGCGCGGCTCGCCGCGGTACGCGCCGAGCTTGCCGTAGAACGAGAAGCCCCAGACCGGAAGCGTCGCGACCGTGTCCACGCCGAACCCGCTCGAGCGGAACTGGCTCGCGAGGGGCTCGAGGCCCCCGAACAGGTTCGCCGGCGCACGCGCCATGTCGCTCACCTCGCCCTCCACCGAGAAGTAGCGGGTGTACTGGTAGCCCAGCTTCAGGCGGAAGGACTGGCCGGGCGCGTGGGTCCCCGCGAGCGTCGGCGGCGGCACCGAGGCGAACGAATAGAGATCGCCGGGCGCGGGAAGCGTGGCCTTGGGGAGCTTGAGCGTGCCCACGTAGTCGGCGGCCGCGGCGCCGAACGAGGCGGCGGCGAGGGCGAGGGCGAGAAGCGGTGCTCGCAAGCTCATGATTGCAAAGGACTGTGGGGGCGGGAAACCCGGGAGCGGGCCGGCGCCTCAATTTAGGCGCGAGGCGGCGGGCTGTCAATCGCGGGCCTCGCCTATAATCGCGCGTCCCGAGCCCACCCGCCTCCCGTGACCCATCCGCCGATCCGCAGCTACGTGTTGCGCCAGGGCCGCTTCTCGCCTGCCCAGCAACGCGCCTACTCCGAGCTCATGCCGCAGCTCGGCGTGTCCTATGCCCCGTCTCCCGTCGATTGGCCGAGCCTCTTCGGCCGCCGCGCCCCGGTCGTGGTCGAGGTCGGATCGGGCATGGGGGAGACGACGGCGCGCATCGCCGCGGAGAACCCGGACGTGGACTACCTCGCCATCGAGGTCCATGCGCCCGGCGTGGGGAGCTTGCTGCGGCACGTCGCGGAGGAGGGGCTCACGAACCTTCGCATCGTGCAGCACGACGCGGTGGAAGTGCTGCGCGACATGGTCCCCGAGGGATCGCTCGCGGCGATCCACGTGTTCTTCCCCGATCCCTGGCCCAAGAAGCGCCACCACAAGCGCCGCCTGGTGCAGCCCGGATTCGCGGCGCTCGCCGCGTCGCGGCTCGCGCGCGGTGGCCGGTTGCACGTGGCGACCGATTGGCAGGAGTATGCCGAGCAGGTGCTCGCCGTGCTCTCGGCGGTGCCCGGCCTTCGCAACACCGCCGAGGCGTTCGCGCCGCGGCCGCCGTGGCGACCCGAGACCAAGTTCGAGCGCCGCGGACGCAACCTCGGCCACGGCGTGTGGGACGTGCTCTTCGAGAAGGAGTGACGATGGACGCATCGCGTGGACGGCGGGAATGGCTGCGACGCGCGGCGGCGGGCGGCATGCTCGCCGGCGGGGGCCTTTCCGGCATCGTCTCGCGGGCACTCGCCAACGGCGACCTCGGCGGCAAGCAGGGCGTCGTCCGGCTCGAAGGCACCGCGACCGTCGACGGCCGTGCCGCTCGCGTGGGCAGCGTCGTGAACGCGGGCCAGCGCGTCGCGACCGGTCCCGCGAGCCATGCCGTGATCGTCATCGGGAAGGACGCCTTCCTCCTGCGCGAGAGCACGGTGATCGAGACGCAGGGCGGCCGCGATACGGTCTCCACCCTGCTCGTGAGCGCGGGGAAGATCCTGTCGGTCTTCGGCAGGAAGCCGCTCACCATCCGCGCCGCCCAGGCGACCATCGGCATCCGCGGAACCGGGTGCTACATCGAGATCGAGCCGGCGGAGGTGTATTTCTGCCTCTGCTACGGGGAAGCGGTGGTGCAGGGCCCGGGGATGGCCGACAAGCTCGTGCACACGAAGCACCACGAGAGCCCGCTGCTGCTGCGCGAGGACGGGCCCGCGATGGCGGCGCAGAAGGCGGGGTTCCGCAACCACACGGACGCCGAGCTCATCATGCTCGAGGCCACGGTCGGCCGCGAGCCGCCGTTCGTCAGGGACGGGACGTATCCCGCGGGGAAATACTGATCGTCGCGGCGCGCGGGCGCGGCTTCGCGTCCGGCAGGAAGCGCTGCAGCAGCTCGTTCAGGAAGCGCTGCCCCTCGAGGGTGGGGCGGATGCGCAGGTGGTCGCGCTCCAGGAGTCCGGCCGCCTCGGCGCTTTCGAGCTCGCGCGCGACGACGGTGATCGGCAGCCCCGTGCGCTGCGTGAAGAGCGCGACCGGAAAGCCCTCCACGAGCCGAAGCGCGTTCATCATGAACTCGAAGGGAAGCTCGCGCTCCTCGACCTCGCGCGTTTCGTCGATGGCC
>DASUXK010000387.1:0-4612 GCA_036377935.1 Usitatibacter sp. | reverse complement strand
GAGCAGCGCAGCTCGCACTGAAGCGAGCTGCCGCCTGCGGCCGCGGCGCGTAGCGCGGCCGCCGCGGGCGGGAGCGCCGCTTCACCGCGGCGGCGCGCGGCGCGATGGGCGTCGCGCACGCAGGGGCCGCACGCGCGGATCGACGGGCGCGCATCCGCCCGGCGTGGGGCCCTCGCGATGCACGCGGTCGGGGTTCGGCTCGCTTTCCACGTAGGGACACTCGAAGCCGAGCGGCGCGGGCCGCCAGCGATCGCGCTCGCGCACGTACGCCATCGCGGGCCGGCGGTCAGCCGTTGGGCGAACCCGGGGTCGCGCCGCCCGCGGCCTGCTCCGGCGCGCTCGCCTGCTGCGGGACCTGGATGCGCGGCGGCGGGTTCGCGGGAGCCTTCGGCGCGGCCGACGGGTCGGAGGCCACGGCGACGGAAAGCCCCGAGTTGTTGAATTCGGATTGCTCGACCGGTGGCTTGCAGCCGGCCGCCGCCAGCGCGGCGAACGCGCAGGCGGCGAGCGGCAGGAGGACGCGTTTCATCGCGTCGTTCCGTGGCTTCATTTCGACTTCGTGGTGTCGGTCGAGCCGGTCGTCGAGCCACTCGTCGAGCTGGACCCGTTGGTGCCGGTGCCAGAGGTCGACGGCTCGGTCGAGCCGCCGGTGCCGGCCGCGCCGGACGTGTTGCCGGAGGTCGAGTCCGTGGCGCCGCCGCTCATGGAGGCGCTGCCGCTCGTCGACCCGGACGCGCCGGGGGTCGTAGCGCTGCTGCTGCTCGAAGAGCCGGGCGTCGTCGTGTCCATCGAGGACGAGGAAGAGCTGGGCGAGGACGGCGTGGTGGTCGCCGTCGGGCTGGACGTGGTGCTGCTCGTGCCCGACTTGTTGCGATCGCAGCCGGTCACGGCGGCGGTGGCAACGGCAAGCACGGCAACCAGGGGAATGAGCTTGTTCATGACTTCTCCATTCGATTGCGGTTGTAGGGGGGATGTGACGAACCCTCGCGGGCCGGGACTGCTTCGTTCCAACCCGACGCGAATGCACGAGGCATGCCAACGCCGCTTTCCCTCGGAGAACGCATGCGGGGAGCCTTCGCGCGAGGCGATTTTTTCCGGATTGCGGGAAAAGCCTTCCGTGGGGTCGGACCGGAATTCCTCCCGTTCCCCCCCGGGCGGGTAGGCGCGGTCGCGAGCGCCCGGAACTAGCCTTGCCGGAAATTGCGGTACTCCCGATGAGATTCCATCGACTCGTCGCCGTCCCGGTCGCCATGGCCACGTGGCCCGCGCTCGCCGCGGGCGGGGTCGCGTCCGGCGCCGGCGCGCTGCAAGCGAGCGCCTCGATCGACCTGCGCATCGACGTGCCGAAGGTCCTCGAGATGCGGCTCCTCGACCACCCGAGCACGATCGAGGTCACCGCGGCCGATGCGGTCAGCGGCGAGATCGTGGTCACCGGGCCGCGCATCGAGATGGTCTCGAACGACCGGCGCGGCTACTGGGTCGACGCGTCGCTGCGCGGCCCGTTCGAGGCGGCGACCGTGGAGGGATTGCCGGCGCCGATGGAGGTGGACGGCTCGGGCGGCCGCGCGCTCATGCCGTCGATGGTCGGGCAATCGCGGCCCCGGCCGTACACCGTGCGCTACCGGCTGCGCCTGCGCGAGGGGACCGCCCCGGGCTCCTATGCCTGGCCCGTCGCGCTGTCGATCGACTCTCCCTAGGAGGAGATTCTTTCCACGGACGAGCTATTTTACATAATACAAATTATGCGACTTCCAGCCGAGCCGCCCGCGCTCAGCCCTCGGCGATGATCGCCTCGATGTCCTCGGGATCGACGGGCTTCACCAGGTGGCGGTCGAACCCCGCGTCGCGCGCGCGGTTGCGGTCGTCGGGCTGCCCCCAGCCCGTCACCGCGACCAGCACGCAGTCGGCGGTCTCCGGGGTCTCGCGCAGGCGCCGCGCGAGCTCGTAGCCGTGCACCTTCGGCATGCCGATGTCGAGGAACGCGAACTCGGGACGGAACGTCTCGACCGCGCGCAGCGCCTCCGCGCCGTCGTGGACGACGCGCACGTCGTGGCCGCGACGTTGCAGCACGCTCGCGAGGCTGGTGGCGAAATCGACGTTGTCGTCGGCGAGCAGGATGCGCCGGGGACCGCCCGCCGCGGGCGCGGCGCGCGCCGGGCGATCCTCCGTGCCCGCGGCCTTGTCGCTCACCGGCAGGCGCACGATGAACTCGCTGCCGCGCCCCAGCCCCTCGCTGTACGCGGTGATCGTGCCGCCGTGCAGCCCCACCAGGCGGCGTGCGAGCGTGAGGCCCACGCCGAGGCCCGCCTGCATGCGCGTGAGCGAGCGGTCGACCTGCACGAACATCTCGAAGATCGAGGCGAGCGAGCGCTCGTCGAGGCCGATGCCGCTGTCGCGCACGCGGGCCACCGCATCGCCGTCCTCGCGCGCGATCGTGAGGAAGATGCGCCCGCCCGGCTCGGTGTACTTGGCCGCGTTGTGCAGCAGGTTGCCGATCACCTGGCTCAGGCGCGCGCGGTCGCCGTCCACGGGCAGCGCCGCCTCGTCCATCGCGACCTCGAGCTGGTGGTTGCGCGCGTCGATGAAGGGCCGCACCGTCTCGATCGCATCGCGCGCGGCATCGCGCAGGTCGAACACGGCCTTGCGCACGGCGAGCTTTCCGGTGGTGATGCGCGAGACGTCGAGCAGGTCGTCCACGAGGCGCACCATCTGGCGCAGCTGCCGATCCATCATGTCGAGCGCCCGCTCGCGCATCTGCGGCGCCGCCTCGGGCGTGCGCAGGATCTCCACGGCGTTCCTGAGCGGCGCGAGCGGGTTGCGCAGCTCGTGCGCGAGGGTGGCGAGGAACTCGTCCTTGCGCCGGTCGGCCTCGCGCAGCGCCTCGGCGCGGCGTCCGAGCTCGGCCAGCATGCCGTTGAACGCGTCGACGAGCTCGCCGATCTCGTCCTCGCTCGTCTTGCGCGCGCGCAGGCCGTAGTCGCGCCGGTTCATCACCTCGCGCGCGACCCTCGCCACCTCCAGGATGGGAGCGGTCACGCCGCGCTGCAGCCAGCCGAACACGAGGCTCGAGAGCGCGAGGCTCGCGAGCATCACCACGCCGAGGATCGCGAGGTAGTCGAGCAGGCGGTCCCACGGCAGGTAGCGCGCGCGGATGTAGATCGTGCCGAGCGGCTCGCCGTTCTCCACCACGCGTCGGAAGACGACCACCTCGTCGCGCTCGATGTGGTAGCCGCTCGCCTCCGGCCGCGGCGGGAAGGTCGGCGGCGGCTCGCCCTGCTTCACGTACGTCGCGAAGAGCTTTCCCTGCTCGGTGTAGATCGCCGTGGCGAGCACCTCCGGGCGCACGCGGATGAGGCTCAAGTCCTTCTCGGCGGTCTTCCGGTCGTCGAAGGCGAGCGCCGGCGCGCTCGCGCGCGCGAGGATCTCCGCCTGGAGGTTCAGGTCGCCGGTCCACTGCCGCTCGTAGGCGCGCAGGTCGTACACGACGAGGCCCGCGGCGCTCAGCAGCAGCGCCGAGGCGGTCGTGACGAGCACGAGCAGCATGATCTTGCGGCTGATGGACGTGTGCAAGCCGCGCAGCATCACGACCCCTTCGGCACGACGCGCCGAGCGACGGCGAGCATGCGCGCGCTGATGCGATGGCCGCTCTTCTGCGCGGAGGCAAGCGACACCTCGAAGCCGACGTGGTCCTCGGCGAGCACGAAGTTGATCGCGGCGCCGGCGGCGAGCCCGTCGGGGCTCTCGGTCACGACCAGCACGCCCTGGCGCTGCGCCTCGCGGATGATCGCGCGGTCCGGCTCGTCGCCGCCCACGAGGAGCAGCCGCACGCCGCGAAGCGCCTCGCCGGGGCGGATCCGGCGCACGGCGACAGGGTGCGACGCGACGCTGCGCCCGGGCACGAGCCGCTCGAGCTCGGCGGCCACGGCATCGTCGCGCATCACGCCGATCACGAACGGCGCGTCGGGCGCGGGGAAATCGCTGGCGGGCCATTCGACGTAGCCCGCGAACTTGTAGAGGAACGCGGCCTTCACGCTCGACGCGGTGACCGCCTCGGTCGCCTGTGCGTGGGCGAATGCCGCCGCGCCGGCGAGCGCCAGCGCCGCGAGCCAACGCGCGAGGGCGGAGGTCATCGCGTGCGGCATCGCGGGCCGGTGCGGAGCCGTTCGGACATGCGGATCTGCGAGGTGCGGGCTGCTGGCAAGCCCCGATGATACCGTGCGCGGCGCGCGCGTCCTCAATGGAAGTCGTGGCTCGCGGTCGAAAGGCGCCCGAGGAGCGGCGTGAGGTCGGCGAGGCGGCGCGCGAGGATGTGCACCACGCGCCCGTGCTTCTGCACCTCGCCCCAGACCTCGAGCAGCCGCGCGCCGAGGAGCTCCCTCCTCTGCCGCTCGGCGAGGTCGCTCCACACGACGAGGTTCACGTAGCCGGACTCGTCCTCGAGCGTGACGAAGATCACGCCGCTCGCGGTCGCGGGGCGCTGGCGGCAGGTGACGATGCCGGCGGCACGCACCCTCTCGCCGTTGCGCGACGCGGCGACCTCGGCCGCATCGCGGATGCCGCGCTTCCTCAGGCGCGCGCGCAGCAACGCGAGCGGATGGCGGCGCAGCGTGAG
>DASUXK010000386.1:0-4305 GCA_036377935.1 Usitatibacter sp. | reverse complement strand
GCGTAGGCGAGGTAGGTGGGGCGCGCCAGCGGCACGTACACGCGCCACAGCACGCCCAGCATCGAGCAGCCCTCGACGCGCGCCGCGTCCTCGAGCTCGCGCGGGATCGTCTTGAAGGTCTGCCGCAAGAGAAAGATGCCGAAGGCGCTCGCCATGTACGGCAGGCCGATGCCGAGGATCGTGTCGACGAGCCCCAGGCGCGCCATGGTGCGGTAGTTCTCGACGATCAGCACCTCGGGCATCACCATGAGCTGCACCAGCACCAGGCCGAAGGCGATGTCGCGGCCGGCGAAGTCGAAGCGCGCGAAGGCGAATCCCGCGAGCGTGCACAGCACGAGCTGCGCGCCGAGGATCATCGTGACGAGGATCACGGTGTTCAGGAAATGCCGCGGGAACGGCGCGAAGGTCCAGGCCTTGCGGAAGTTGTCCAGCGTGAGCGGCGCGAGCGGATCGAAGTGCGTGGCGAGCGCCGCGGGATGCAGCGCCGCCCAGGACGCGTAGGCGAGCGGCGCGACCCAGAGGAGCGCGAGGAGCCACGCGGCGCCCTTCTCGACGGCCGTCACGCGCCGCGCCTCGCCGCCTTCACGCGGTACATCTCCTCGTCGGCGCTCTTGAGCAGCGCCTGCGCGGTCGCGCCGGACTGCGGGTACGTGGCGCTGCCGATGCTCGCCATCACGCGGATCTCGCGCCCCGCCACGGGATAGGGGGCCGAGAGGATCTCCGCGAGCCGGAAGGCGAGCGTCGCCGCGGTGTCGGCGTCGGCGTCCTGCAGGAGCATCGCGAACTCGTCGCCGCCCACGCGCGCGACGACGTCCGAGCCGCGGGCGGCCTCCTTCAGGCGCTGCGCCACGGCGACGAGCAGCGTATCGCCCGCATCGTGCCCGTGCTCGTCGTTCACCTTCTTGAAGCCGTCGAGGTCGATGAAGAGGACGGAGACGGGCGCGGCGGCGCGCTTGGCGGTCTCCACGCTGTGGGCGGCGAGCTCGCGGAAGAGCGCGCGGTTGGCGAGTCCCGTGAGCGGGTCGTGCTGCGCGCGGTGCTGCGCGAGCGCGATCATCTGGCCCGCGCGCACGAGCGCCTGCCCGAGCTCGTCGGCTTCGAGCAGGCCGAGCGGCGGCACGTCGATCTCGTCTCCGCGGCCGATCTGCGAGGCGGGCCTTTCCAGGGCGCGGATGGCGTTCGCGATGTGCCCTCCGATGCCCCACGCGAGGGCGAGGCCGAGGGCGAGGACGATGGCGGCCGCGACGACCACCGCCGTGCGCCGCTCCGTGAGCTGCGCGGCGAGCGCGGATTCCGGGATCCCCAGCGCGACGGTCCAGCCGCTGTCTGGCGAACGGCTGTAGGGCGAGATCACCGGGATCCCCTCGAGCGTCTTCCCCTCGGGCGCGCCTTCGGCCGCCTGGCGAATGCGCGCGACGATGGTGCCTTCGCGGTCGAACACCGCGCCGATCCATCCTTCGGGCAGGTGCTGCTCTTTGAGGATCGCGAGGAATCGCCCGGGCAGCTCGCCCACGCTCAGGTCGTACACCACCTTGCCGTCGCGGAGCACCGGCACGTCCACGCTCATGACGGGACGTCCCAGCACGCCGCCGCGATAGAGGCCGGAGGTCACCGGGCGGCCGGTCGCGAAGACCTCGCGCAGCTGCGCGGGGTTGCCGTGCATCGGCAGCGGCTGCCCGAGCGGGCGCAGCGTGTTCATGAGCTGGCGGCCGTCGGGGCCGCTCAGCACGATGGCCGCGCCGATCTTGCGCCCGATCACGTGCATGGCCTCCTCGCGCAGCTTCCCGACGTCGCCCGCGATGGCGCGATCGGAGGCCGCGAGCACCTCGGCCGCGGCGGTGATGCTCGCGAGCTCGCGGTCGATCGCATGCACCATCGCGCGCGCGGTGGCGATCGAGCCTTCCTCCAGGCGCTGGCGGTCGTTGCGCTGGTCGATCACGAGGAGCAGGGCCCCGAGGAACACCGCCGGGGCCGCGCTCGCGAGCACCAGGAACGCGAGCTGGCTGCGGATGCTGAGGGAGCGCTTCGGGCTCACCGGTAGTGGACCCGCTTCTCGACCAGCAGGAACTGCACGATGGCGAGGCCCGCGAGGAGCGCGAGCAGCACCACGGTGAGCGTCGCCGCGTAGGCCGTGTCGAAGAAGCTGAACGCGACCTGGTAGATGTAGTAGAGCAGCAGGTTGGACGCGTTGTCCGGTCCGCCCTTGGTGAGGATGAAGAGGTGGTCGACCAGCTTGAAGGAGTTGATCGTCGCGTTCACCAGCACGAAGAGGGTGGTGGGCATGAGGAGCGGGAACGTCACGCGGCGGAAGAAGTACCAGCGCGAGGCGCCCTCCATGCGCGCCGCCTCCTGCAGCTCGGGTGGGAGCGACTGCAGCGCCGCGAGGTAGAAGATCATGAAGAACCCCGCCTCCTTCCACACCGTCATCACCGCGAGGCAGGCCATGACGGTATCCGGATCTCCCAGCCAGTTGTGGCTCGGGGAGCCGAATGCCGCGGTGAGCTTGTCCAGCATCCCGATCTGCGGCGTGTAGAAGAAGAGCCAGAGGTTCGCCACCGCGATCATCGGCAGGATCGTCGGCGTGAAGTAGCTCATGCGCACGAGCGCGCGGGCGGGGAGCTTCCCGTTCACCCACACCGCCATCAGCATCGCGAGCGCGATGGACGTGGGGATGGTCCCCAGCGCGAACACGAGGTTGTTGCCGAGGACCTTCCAGAAGATCGGGTCGTGCGCGAGCGCGGCGTAGTTGCCGAGCCCCACGAAGTGCCGCGGCCGCACCACCGTGCCCGTCGAGAAGAAGCTGTCCCACAGCGTCGCCGCCGCGGGATAGTGCGTGAACCCGATGAGCAGGACGGCCGCCGGCGTGAGCAGCAGCCACCCGTAGACGTTCTTCATCGATCGAACGAAAAACCGGGGACAGACCCCATTTTCCAAAGCGTGCAACACATGGCGGACGCTGTTGCGCCCAATGAAAAATGTGGTCTGTCCCCGGTTTCCAGGATCAGCGGTAGGGGCGCAGCAGGCGGTCGGCCTCCGACTGCGCGGCCTTGAGCGCGTCGGCGGGCGACTTCTGGCCGGTCAACGCGGCCTGGATCGCGTCGTCGAGCGCCTTGCGAACGCGGCCCGTCTGGAAGGTCGAGAGCTCGGGCGTGGCGTACTGGAACTGGTCGCGCGCCACCAGCGCCGGCGGGAAGCTCGCCGCGTATTCCCTGAGCTTCGGCGTCTCGTAGGCGTCGGGGCGCGTCGCGACGTAGCCCGTGGCGATGCTCCACGCGGCCGCGCGCTCGGGCGTCGTCATGAACTTCACGAACTTGAGCGCCGCTTCACGCTCGGCGGGCGAGGTCTTCTTGAAGAGATAGAAGTTGCCGCCGCCGGTGGGCGAGCCGCGCTGCTTCGAGGCGGGCAGCATCGCCACGCCGAACGGGAACTTCGCCGTGCCCTTCACCGCGGTGAGGTTGCCCGTGGTGTGCCACATCATGGCGGTCTTGCCCTCGGTGAACGCCTGGCGCAGCGTGCCCCATTCCACCGTGCCCTCGGGCATCACGTGGTCCTTGGCGCCCAGGTCGCGCCAGAACTGCAGCGCCGCGATCACGTCCGGGTTGTCGTAGTTGGTCTTGTTGCCGTCGCGGTTCATGAGGTCCTGGCCGTTCTGCCGCGCGAAGGCCTGGAACATCCAGTAGGCGTAGCCGGTGGACGGCACCTCGACGCCCCAGCGGGTGACGTTGCCGTTCGCGTCCTTCTTCACGAGCTTGCGCGCCATCGACACCATCTCGTCCCAGGTGGCCGGCGGCTTGTTCGGGTCGAGGCCGGCTTCCTCGAACGCGTCCTTGTTCCAGTAGAGGACGATCGTCGAGCGCTGGAACGGAATGCCGTACACCTTGCCCTTGTACGTGCCGTTCATCATGAGCGCGGGGTAGAAGGCCTTCAGCCACGCCTTGTCGTCGGCGGTCTTCGCCACGTCGTCCCAGGGCACGATCACGTCCTGCTCGAGGAGCTCGTAGATGTCGATCGAGAAGAGCACCGAGAGCTGCGCGGGCTGCCCGGCCTTGAGCGCGGCGAGCGCCTTGATGCGCGCGTCGTCGTAGTTGCCGGCGTAGATCGGGTGGACCTTGATGCCGGGGTTCTCCTTCTCGAACTCGGCGGCGAGGCCGTCGATCACCTTGGTGAGCGGGCCGCCCACGGCGATCGGGTAGTAGAAGGTGAGCTCGGTCGCGGCGCGCGCCGCGGGCGCGGCGAAGCCGATGAGCATTGCAGTGAAGACGGCGAGTATCGAGCGCATGCGTTTTCTCCCCTTTCTCGTTCGAA
>DASUXK010000385.1:0-5275 GCA_036377935.1 Usitatibacter sp. | reverse complement strand
GAGGAACGGGATCGACAGGCGCGAGTAGCCCAGGCGCTGCGCGCCGAACATCACCGCCGAGAGGGCCGCGGTGGCGGCGAAGCCCCAGATGAGGATGGCGGCGATCTCGGTGGCGGTTTGCGTCATCGCGCGGCCCTCAGGCGGTCTTTTGCTGGAAGAGCGCCGTGGCCGCCGAGATGAGGCTCACGTGCGTGAAGGCCTGCGGGAAGTTGCCGACGCATTTCCCCGTGCGCGTGCCGATCTCCTCGGCGAAGAGGCCCACGTCGTTGGACAGGCCGCACAGGCGCTCGAAGAGCTTGCGCGCCGGGTCGTGGTGCCCCGCGTTGGCGAGGTATTCGGCCGCCCAGAAGTTGCACGGCGCGAACGCGTTCTCGGGCGCGGCGAAGCCGTCGAAGCCGGTGTCGTCGCGGTAGCGGTGCACGAGCCCGTTGTCGCACAGGCACTTCGCGATGTAGCGGTAGGTTCCTTCCATGCGCGGGTGCCCCGGCTCGCGATAGCCGTAGCGCGCGAGGAGCAACAGCGCCGCGTCCGCCTCCCGGCCGCCGTAATACGCCACGTAGCTGCCGACTTCCTCGTCGTATCCCTTTTCCTCGATCTCGGCGCGGATCGCGTCGCATTCGCGCGAGAGCCGGTCGCGGTCGATGGGGATCGGGAGCCCGCGCGCGAGGCTTCCCAGGCGGTCGAGGGCGACCCAGCACATCGCCTTGGAGAAGGTGTGCATGCGCGGCGCGCGCCGCGTCTCCCAGATGCCCTGGTCGGGCAGCCGCCAGAGCTTCATCACGTGCTCGCCCACGCCGGCGAGCATGCGGCATTCCTGCGAATCGAGCGTGCCGCCCGCCTCCACGTAGCGCGCGACCGTCGCCATGAGCTCGCCGTAGATGTCGAGCTGGAGCTGGTCGTGGGCGGCGTTGCCGATGCGCACCGGCTTCGCGCCCCGGTAGCCCGACAGGTGGGCGAGCTCCTTCTCGTCGAGCTTCACCTCGCCGTAGAGGTCGTACATCACCTGGAAGCGCTGCCAGGTGAGGCGCGTGGCGTGCAGCAGCCACTCGAGGAAGCCCTCGGCCTCCTGGAGGAAGCCCAGCCGCAGGAACGCGTGCAGCACGAGCGCGCTGTCGCGGATCCAGCAGTAGCGGTAGTCCCAGTTGCGCGGGCCGCCCGCGACCTCGGGAAGCGACGTGGTCGGGGCGGCGAGCACCGCGCCGCTCGTCGCGCAGTTGAGGAGCTTCAGCACGAGCACGCTGCGCAGCACCTGGTCGCGATAGGGCCCGTCGTAGCGGCACTGCGCGCACCAGCTCTTCCACCAGGCGATCGTGGATTCGAGGCGCGTGCCCGCCTCCTCGCCCAGCGGGGGCACGATGCTCGCGTCCGCCTCGTCGTAGGCGAAGGAGAGCCAGCGCGCCTCGCCGGCCTTCAGCCGCACGCGGGCCGCGAGCCGCGCGCCGTCCGGATCCTCCTCGAGGTCCACCTCGGAGACCAGCATCGCGCCGAACGAGCAATCCAGGCACTGCCAGCCGAGCTTGCCGCGCCTCGCGAAGCGCGCCTTGCGCCGCCCGTAGTCGTAGCGCGGGGCGAAGGAGATCTCGACCTCCACCTCGCCCGACGCGCATTCGACGCGCCGCAGCAGCTCGTGCTGCGGGTAGAGCTCGGCCTTGCGCTCGTCGGGGAGCACCAGGCAGTCGGTGAGCCGCAGCGTCCCGTGGGGCGCCTTGAACGTGGTCTCGAGCACGTTGGTGCCGGCGACGTAGGCGCGGCTCACCTCGGCGGGCTCGACGGGCGCCACGGAGAAATGGCCCGCCTCGCGATCGAGGATGGCGCCGAAGATCGAGGCGTCGGAGAACGTCGGCACGCACATCCACTCGACCGAGCCGCGGTTCGACACGAGCGCCGCGGTGCGGCAATCGCCGATCACCGCATAGTCGCCGATGTCGGGAAAATCACCGGGCACATCCACGGTCACGCGGCGGGGTACGCCATGGTGGTGAGCAGCGCGAGCGCGGCCTGGCGCGAATCGAGGCGCGTGTGCTGCACCACGATCGGCACGTCGGACTCGATCACGCTCGCGTAGTCGGTGCCGCGCGGGACGGGCTCGGGATCGGCGAGGTCGTTGAAGCGCAGGTGGAGCGTGCGCCGCGCGGGCACCGTCACCCGGTACGGGCCCACGGGCTCGCGGTCCTTGAAGAAGATCGTGATCTCGACGTGCGCGTCGGCGTCGCCCGCGTTCAGCATGCACGCGGTCTCGTGGCTTTCCAGCGCGTGCGAGCCTTGCGTGCCGCCGGGCGGGATGTAGCCCTCGGCGATCGCCCAGAGCGTGCGGCCGACGGGCCTCATTTGAGCCGCCTCGCGAGGGCCACGCCGCCGCCGATGCCCGCGAGGAGCGCGAGCCCGCTCGCGATCGCGGCCCGGTGCAGGTTGAGCCAGAGCTGCACGCTGTACGGCTTCGAGCGCGCGTCGAAGCGCCCGTGCGCGCCGTGGTCCCCGGGCACGGGCGCATAGAGATTGTCCCGGCGCCCCGGCGGCAGCGGGTCGTCGGTGTGCTGGCCGTCGTATCCGGCCTTCGCGAGCAGGCGGTCGAGGTAGCCCGGGATCACGCGCTGGCCGAGGATCGCCTTCACCGCGGGCCATCCCACCCACAGCTCCCGCCGCGGGTGGATCGCCGCGTGGTAGATCCCTTCGGCCGCGACCTCCGGCTGGAAGATCGGCGGCACGGGCTGCGGCTGCTTCGGGATGCAGGTCTTGCCCCAGTCGAACTGCGGCGTGTTGAACGCGGAGAGCTGCACCATGGTGAGCTTCACGTCGCTCCCGTCGTGGAGCAGCTCCGAGCGCAGCGAATCGATGAAGCCGCGCAGCGCGCTCTTCGCGCCGCAGTAGGCGCTCTGCAGCGGGATCGAGCGATAGGCGAGCGCGCTGCCCACCTGCACGATGGTGCCGCGGTTGCGCGGGAGCATGCGCTTGAGCGCCGCGCGGATGCCCCACACCGAGCCGAAGTACGTGACCTCGGTCGCGCGCCGGAAATCATCGGGCGACATGTCCATGAACTCGCAGTAGGCGGTGACCATGGCGTTGTTCACCCAGACGTCGATCGGCCCCCACTCGCGCTCGACGCGCCCGGCGGCCGCCTCGAGGGCGTCGCCGTCCGCGACGTCGAGCGGGATCGCCATCGCCTGCGCGCCCGCCGCCTCGATCTCGCGCCTCGCCGCCTCCAGCCCGTCCGTGCCGCGCGCGAGGACCGCGACGCGCCAGCCGGCCTGCGCGAAGCGGCGCGCCGTCGCGCGGCCGATGCCCGCCGAAGCTCCACTCACCACCACGATGCCGCGCCTGGTCATTCGCATCTCCTCCTCAATGCCCTTCGGGTGCGCTCCACGCGGCGGGCGAGATCGTGCGCGTCGCGTAGTCGGTGCCGCTCAGGCCGAACATGATGGCGAGCCAGAAGAGCGTGGCCACCGCGAAGATCGCGATGAGCGCCGAGGCCCGCCTGAGGTGCATGAAGAAAAGGCCCACCAGCACCACCTTGGCGGCGGCGATGGCCAGTCCCACCGCGGCGTTGGCCGCGCCCAGGTGGAAATGGGCGAGCGTGAACGTCGAGGCGAGCAGCGCCATCAGGGCGAGCCATGTGAGGATGTAGACCCGGACCGGCGGGGGCGAGTTCATCGCCAGAGCTCCACGAGGTAGATGAGCGGGTAGAGGAAGATCCAGATGCTGTCGACGAAATGCCAGTAGAGGCCGATGCATTCGGCGGTGTCGCGCCGGTGCACGGGGCGCGAGGGGTCGCGGTCGCGCAGCGCGAGCCACGCGACCAGCGCCACGCCGATGGTGAGGTGGACCGCATGCACGCCCGTCATCGCGAAGTAGAGGAAGAAGAAGTACTGCACCGCGCGGGCGTGCGGCCCCTGGTGGGTGAAATTCAGCCCCGGCACCAGCCCGTCGCGCCATTCGAGGCTGTACTCGAAGAGCTTGAGCGCGATGAAGGCCGCGCCCAGCGCCGCCGTGGTCCAAAGCAGCCGGATCACGAGCCGGCGGTGCCCCGCCCAGCCGCTCCTCACCGCGAGCGCCATCGTGAGGCTGCTCGTGAGCAGGATCGCCGTGTTGATCGTGCCGATCCATTCGTGCGTGAGGCGGCCCGCCGCGGCGAAGCCCTGCGGGTCGGAGATCCTGCCGTGGAAATAGCCGAGAAAAAGAACGCCGAAGAACATGACCTCGGTGGCGAGGAACACCCACATGCCGAGGGACGCCGTCTCGCGGCGCCACGGCACGTCGACCGGAACGAGCGAGGGCTGCGCGCTCATCGCTCGGGGTGCTCCGGATCGTAGGCGTAGGGCACGTCGGGCACCACCGGCGGCTCGCGGAAGTTCTCCTTCGGCGGCGGCGAATCGGTGGTCCACTCGAGGCCCTTCGCGTTCCACGGGTTCGGACCGGCGGGCGGGCCCTTGAAGAGCGACCAGCCGAGGTAGACCAGCGGCAGGAGGTAGCCCACCGCGAGGATCGAGGCGCCGCCGGACGAGAGCACGTTCAGCACCTGCAGGTCGGGCGCGTACTCGTGGTAGCGGCGCGGCATGCCGAGGTAGCCCAGCAGGTACTGCGGGAAGAACGTGAGGTTGAAGCCGAAGAAGATGACGATCGCGGCCACCCTCCCCCACGCCTCGCTGTAGCGCCGGCCGGTGATCTTCGGCCACCAGTAGTGGATGCCCCCGAGGTAGGCCATCACCGAGCCGCCCACCATGATGTAGTGGAAGTGCGCGATCACGAAGTACGTGTCGGTGAGGTGCACGTCGACGGCGAGCGTGGCGAGGTAGATGCCCGTCATCCCGCCGATGGTGAAGAGCCCCACGAAGCCCAGCGCGTAGAGCATGGGCGCGGAGAAGACGATGGAGCCCTTGTAGAGCGTCGCCGTCCAGTTGAACACCTTGATCGCCGAGGGCACGGCCACCATCATCGACAGCGCCGAGAACACCATCCCCGCGTAGACCGACTGGCCCGAGACGAACATGTGGTGGCCCCACACGAGGAAGCCGAAGGCGGCGATGCCGAGGATCGCGTAGGCCATGAAGCGGTAGCCGAAGATCCGCTGGCGCGCGAAGCAGGGCACGATCTCGCTGACCACCCCCATGGCCGGCAGCACCATGATGTACACCGCCGGGTGCGAATAAAACCAGAACAGGTGCTGGAACAGGATGGGGTCGCCGCCGAGGGCAGGATCGAAGATGCCCAGGTGGATGGTGCGCTCGACGACGACCAGCGCGAGCGTGATGGCGACCACGGGCGTGCCGAGCAGGAAGAT
>DASUXK010000384.1:0-8098 GCA_036377935.1 Usitatibacter sp. | reverse complement strand
GTCGAGGAAGTTGCGCACCGCCTCCACCATGTCGGCCGAGTGGACGATGAGGTTCTGCGCGGCGAGGCCGACGGGCAGCGCGATCGCGACGACCAAACCGAGCACGAGGAGCAGCGCCGCGAGCCACGAGCGCCCGCCGAGGCGCGGCCGCAGCCACACGAACAGCGGCCAGGTGGAGAAGCACAACACGCCCGCGAACAGGATCGCGCCGATGAACGGCCGCACGACCAGCAGGCAGCCGAGCAGCAGCGCGGCGATCGCGGCCATGCGGGCGTACTGCTCGAAGCGGCTGGTGGGGGCGGGGATCAACGAAGGCCTCGGCTGGCGGTCGGCCCCCGATTCTAGCCGAGACGCGGTTTGACACAAAATGCTGATTTCCCTATAATTTCGCGTTCGCATCCCCAAAACAAGGTGGCCAAAGTATTGTCGGCGTGGTGCCGGCAGCACCCAGGGCCGCGACGAAAGGAAGTCATGAAGACGTTCTCCGCCAAGCCGGAAACGGTGCGGCGAGACTGGTACGTCGTGGACGCCACGGACAAGGTCCTGGGGCGGCTCGCGGCGGAAGTCTCCCGGCGCCTGCGCGGCAAGCACAAGCCCGAATTCACGCCCCACGTCGACACCGGCGATTACATCGTCGTGGTCAACGTCGAGAAGCTGCGCGTCACCGGCGCGAAGGCGACCGACAAGAAGTACTTCCGCCACTCGACCTATCCCGGCGGAATCTACGAGACCAACTTCACCAAGCTGCAGGCGCGTCATCCCGACCGTGTGCTCAAGCTCGCGGTGAAGGGCATGCTGCCCAAGGGACGGCTCGGCTACGCGATGATCAAGAAGCTCAAGATCTACGCGGGCCCCGCGCATCCCCACACGGCGCAGCAACCCAAGGCCCTCGAGATCTAAGGAGCACCCATGATCGGCAAGTACAACTACGGGACGGGCCGCCGCAAGAACGCGGTGGCGCGCGTCTTCATCAAGCCCGGCAAGGGCGACATCACGGTCAACGACAAGCCGCTCGACGTGTTCTTCTCGCGCGAGACCGGCCGCATGATCGTGCGCCAGCCGCTCGAGCTCACCAACCACGCGCAGACGTTCGACATCAACGTGAACGTGTTCGGCGGCGGCGAGTCCGGCCAGGCCGGCGCGGTGCGGCACGGCATCACCCGGGCGCTCATCGAGTACGACCCCACGCTCAAGCCCGCCCTCTCGAAGGCGGGGCTCGTCACGCGCGACGCGCGCGAGGTCGAGCGCAAGAAGGTGGGTCTCCACAAGGCGCGACGCCGCAAGCAGTTCTCGAAGCGGTAAGGCGGAGCCTTTCGGTTGGAAGCACGCGCAAAGCCGCCTCTCGTGGGCGGCTTTGCCGCTTGATGCGCGCTGTCGCCGCGCAGCAACAGAGGAATGCATCGATGATCAAGGTGGGCGTGGTCGGGGGCACCGGGTACACGGGAGTCGAGTTGCTGAGGCTGCTCGCGTCCCACCCGCAGGTCGAAGTGCTCGCGATCACGTCGCGCGCCGAGGCCGGGGTGAAGGTCGCGGACCATTTCCCGTCGCTGCGCGGGCGCTATGACCTCGCCTTCAGCGATCCCGCCGCCGCGCCCCTCGCCCGCTGCGACTGCGTGTTCTTCGCGACGCCCAACGGCGTGGCGATGAGCCAGGCGCGGCCGCTGCTCGAGGCCGGCGTGCGCATCGTGGATTTCTCCGCCGACTTCCGGCTGAAGGATCGCGCCGTCTGGGAGAAGTGGTACAAGGTGTCCCACGCCTCTCCCGAGCTTCTGCCCGAGGCGGTGTACGGCCTTCCGGAGGTCAACCGCGAGCGCATCCGCGGGGCGCGGCTAGTGGCCAATCCGGGCTGCTATGCGACCGCCGTCCAGCTCGCGCTGCTGCCGCTCATGGAGACCGATCACGTCGACCATCGCCATTTCATCGCGGACGCCAAGTCGGGCGTGAGCGGGGCCGGGCGCAAGGCCGAGGTGGACCTGCTGTTCCCGGAGGCGAGCGACAATTTCAAGGCGTATGCGGTGGCGGGGCATCGCCACCACCCGGAGATCGTCGAGAGCCTCGCGAGCCTCGAGAAGGCGTCGGGGCGCGAGCTGGGGCTCACCTTCGTGCCGCACTTGGTGCCGATGGTGCGCGGCATCCTCGCGACGGTGTACGCGCGGATCACGAAGGACACGGACTTCCAGGCGCTCTACGAGAAGCGCTACGCCGGCGAGCCCTTCGTGGACGTGCTGCCGCCCGGCACCCATCCCGAGACGCGCTGGGTCCGCGGCACCAACCAGTGCCGCATCGCGCTGCACCGGCCGCTCGGCGGCGATACGCTCGTCGTGCTCGCCGTGGAGGACAACCTCGTCAAGGGCGCGGCCGGCCAGGCGGTCCAGAACATGAACCTGATGTTCGGCTTTCCCGAGGCGCAGGGGCTCGAGCAGATCGCCGTGGTGCCCTGATGCGGGGACTGGCACGGCGCATCCGCAGCAACTTCGGGATCGGGTCGTCGCGCATGGCGATCCGGCCCCAGCTTCCGTGGTACTGGCGATGGCTCGCGAACCTGCTGGTGATGGGCGCGGTCGCGGCCGCCGTGTGGTGGATCGTGGTGAACAGCTACCGCATCGCCGGCGCGAGCGTCGACGAGGTGCAGGGACGCATCACCTCGCTCACCGAGGAGAACGAGGCGCTCAAGCGCGACCTCGAGGCCGTGCGGTCCTCCCTGGTGGAGCGCGAGCGCCAGCTCCAGATCGAGAAGGCGGCCCAGGGCGAGCTCGCGCGCACCGTCGCCCAGCTGCAGGAGGAGAACTCGGGGCTCAAGGACGACCTGGGCTTCCTGCGCAAGCTCATGTCGTCGGGCGCCGCGCCCGAGGGCATCGCCATCTCGGACGTGCGCATCGAGCCCTCGGCGATCGCGAACACCTGGCATTACCGCGTGCTGCTGACGCAGGGCGGCCAGCGCAAGCAGGACTTCAAGGGGCGGCTGCAGCTCGTCGCGCACGTGCTCCAGGGAAGCGACCCGCAGGTCCTCACGTTTCCCGGCTCGAATGCCGCGGCCGCCGCCCTCGA
This sequence comes from Usitatibacter sp., assembly GCA_036377935.1. Classification (GTDB taxonomy): domain Bacteria; phylum Pseudomonadota; class Gammaproteobacteria; order Burkholderiales; family Usitatibacteraceae; genus Usitatibacter. The sequence continues at coordinate 5,050 of DASUXK010000384.1, read as the reverse complement.
CTTCCGCTTCTACCAGAAGGTGGAGGGCCGCTTCTCGATTCCCGAGGGCACGACGCTTCGCAGCGTCGAGGTGCGCATCCTTGCGCTTCCGGAGGGACAGGTTAAACTGTCCCGGACGGTAAACTTTCCGTAGGGGGAAAGCCGATGTTCGGAAAATCGAACAAGCCGAGCCCGATCGACAGCCTCATCGGCGCGGGTTCCACCATCGAAGGCAACATCACGTTCACCGGCGGCCTGCGCATCGACGGGCACGTGAAGGGCAACGTGAAGGCCACCGGCGGCAAGCCGGGGACGCTGGTCATCTCGGAGCTGGCCAAGGTCGAAGGGGAAATCGACGTGGCGCACGTCGTCATCAACGGCACGGTGGCCGGGCCCGTCCGGGGCTCGGAGTACGTCGAACTGCTGCCCAAGGCCCGGGTCACAGGGAATGTCGCCTACAAGTCGATCGAGATCCATGTCGGCGCCATCGTGATGGGCCAGCTGGTCTACGAGAGCCCCCAGAAGAGCGAGAAGGTTGTGGAATTGAAATCCGCCACCAATTCAGACTGAGTCGAGCCCCTTTTTTGGAGAACCATCATGAATGACATGGCCACGGCGATGCCGGATCCGCTCATCTTCACCGAGAACGCGGCCAACAAGGTGAAGGCCCTGATCGAGGAAGAGGGCAACAACGAGCTCAAGCTGCGCGTGTTCGTCACCGGCGGCGGCTGCTCGGGCCTGCAGTACGGCTTCACCTTCGACGAGGTCGCCAACGAGGACGACACCGTCATGCAGAAGAACGGCGTGAGCCTGCTCATCGACCCTATGAGCTACCAGTACCTCGTGGGCGCCGAGATCGACTACACCGAGGGGCTCGAGGGCGCGCAATTCGTGATCAAGAACCCGAACGCGTCGTCGACCTGCGGCTGCGGGTCGTCCTTCAGCGCCTGAACGGGCTTCGCACTTCGAACGGGGGAGCCGCGGCTCCCCCGTTTCGTTTTCAGGCGGGATAGATGGCGCCGAGGATGCGCGGGGCCCGGGCGCCGGTGGCGGCGGTGAGGTCGACGGGCTCGCGGCGCACGCATTTCATCGCGAGCCACGCGAAGGCCATCGATTCCACGTGCGCCGTCGGCACGCCCAGCACGTCGGTGGGCGCCACCGGACGTCCCCCGCAGTGCACGGAGATGCGATCGACGAGCGCCGGGTTGCGGGCGCCTCCTCCGGCGAGATAGATCTCCTCGGCGCCGGGGCAGAACCGGTCGAGCGCATCGGCGATCGCCCGGGCCGTGAACTCCGTGAGCGTCGCCTGGACGTCCTGCGCGCGGTATCGCGCCGGCAGCCGCTCCTCGAGCCACGCCATGCGGAAGAGCTCGCGCCCGGTGCTCTTGGGGGGCACCTTTTCGAGGAACGGCTCGGCGAGGAGCGCTGCGAGCAGCCCGTCGTCGATCCGGCCCTGGGAAGCCCAGCGGCCGTCCTCGTCGTAGTGCGTCCCCAGGTGGCGGCGGGCCCAGCCGTCGAGGAGCACGTTCCCCGGCCCGCAGTCGAAGCCCACCGTGGGCTTTGCCGCGGGAAGCCACGTCACGTTGCTGATGCCGCCGATGTTCACGACGCAACGCGACTTTCGGGCGTCGCGGAACACGGCTTCGTGGAACGCCGGCACCAGGGGCGCGCCCTGGCCTCCCGCGGCCATGTCCCGACGACGGAAGTCGGCCACCACGTCGATGCCGGTGAGCTCCGCGAGGCGCGCGGGATCTCCCACCTGGATCGTGAATCCGAGGTCCGGGCGATGCCTCACCGTCTGACCATGGCATCCGATGGCGGTGACGTGATCGGCGCCGATCCCGCCGGCGGCGAGCACCCCTTCCACCGCACGAGCGTACAGCGCGGCGAGCTCGAGCGAGACGAGGCCCTCGAGCTCGAGCGAGTCCGATCCCGGCTCGCACAGCGCGAGAATGCGCTCGCGAAGGCGATCGGGGAACGGCACCGAGGAGAAGGCGACGATCTTCCAGCGGGCTGCGGAAAGCTCCACGAGCGCCGCATCGGCACCGTCGAGGCTGGTCCCCGACATGAGGCCGATGAACAGCGCCACCCGGCTACTCGAAGCGTGCGGGCGCGGACGTGCTCACGAGCTCGATCGTGGCCCGGGCATCCGTCGCCACGCGGTGGAACGCCTCGCGCAACCGCGCCGGGACCGGCTCCGCCTTGGGCAGCGCCACGCGCAGCGGATCCTGGTACACGCCGGCGATGCGGAACTCGTAGTGCAGGTGCGGTCCGGTGGCCCAGCCGGTATGCCCGACGTAGCCGATCACCTCGCCCTGCTTCACGCGCGTGCCGGCGTGGATTCCCCGGGCGAAGCGCGAGAGATGGCCATACAGCGTGGTGATGCCGCCGCCGTGCCGGATCTCGATCGCGTTGCCGTAACCGCCGCGGCGGCCGGCGCTGATCACCTGCCCGTCGGCGCTCGCGAGCACCCGCGTGCCCTCGGGCGCTGCGAAGTCGGTCCCGGTGTGCGCACGCCAGTTCTTGAAGATCGGGTGGAACCGGCGGCCGAATCCCGAGCTGATGCGCGAGAACTCGACCGGGGAGCGCAGGAACGCCTTCGCGAGGCTCGCGCCGTCGAGCGAGTAGTACGCGTCGTTGCCGTCCTCGTCCTTGAAGAGCACCGCCTGGTAGGCGTGGCCGTCGTTCACGAATTGCGCCTCGAGCACGCGGCCCGGGGCCACCAGCTCGCCCGAGTCGTACAGCATCTCGTAGACCACGGCGAAGCGGTCGCCCTTGCGCAGGTCCACGTGGAAGTCGATGTCGGTGCCGAAGATGCGCACGAGCTGCAGCGCGATGGGATCCGGAATTCCGGCGGCGTCCGTCGCCGCGAAGAGCGACGAATCGATGGTGGCCGTCTTGTAGACGAGGCGCGGCGTCTCGTGGATCGCGCGCTGGCGCGATTCGAAACCGCTCGCGGTTCGCCGCACTTCGAGGAGCGAGGCCGGGCTCGCGAAGTAGCGCAGGCAGCGGAGCGCTCCGTCCGCATCGGTCTCGGCCTGGAGCACCTTGCCGGGCACGAGCTGGCGGAAGATCTGGCGGCCGACGGAATCGCCGCGCATGAACGACATCGCATCCGCATCGCGCACACCGAGGCGGTCGAGCAGCGCGGCGACCGTATCCCCGCGCAGCACCCGCTCCTGCGTGACGTAGCTTTGCGGCTGGGGATCCGACGGCGCCCAGTCCGGCAATGCCACTTCCTGCTCGAGCCGGACGCGCTCGGAATCGTCGGGCGCCATGCCGGGCGCGACGCCGAACGCGGTGAGGACCGTGAAGGCCGGCAGCGAAAGCAGCAGCAGGGCGAAGACGACGGGACGCGCCAGGCGGAAGACGTTCGGTCGCTGCGCTACACTGTGGCCTTTTTGCATGTTCATGGCACGGCTGTCGGAATCGGCCCGGACAGGATATCAGATATGTCCGACAGGAAAGAAGAAATTGGAAGCAAATCAATGAGTCACCAGACAGATCTCGAGTTGATTCGACGCGGCGCCGACGAGGTGATCGTGGAGGAGGACCTGCGCCGCAAGCTCGCCAAGGGCAAGCCCCTGCGGGTGAAGGCGGGCTTCGACCCGACCGCGCCGGACCTGCACCTCGGCCACACGGTCGTGCTCAACAAGATGCGCCAGTTCCAGGACATGGGGCACCACGTCATGTTCCTGATCGGCGATTTCACCGGAATGATCGGCGATCCGAGCGGACGCAACGTGACGCGTCCCCCGCTCACTCCGGAGCAGATCGCGCAGAACGCCGAGACCTACAAGGCGCAGGTGTTCAAGGTGCTGCGCCCGGAGAAGACGGAGATCCTCTTCAACTCCACGTGGTCCTCGCAGCTGGGCGCCGCCGGGATGGTCAAGCTCGCCGGCAAGTACACGGTCGCGCGCATGCTCGAGCGCGACGATTTCGCCAAGCGCTTCGCCGAGCAGCGGCCGATCTCGATCCACGAGTTCCTCTATCCCCTGATGCAGGGCTACGACTCGGTCGCGATGCGCGCCGACGTGGAGCTCGGCGGCACCGACCAGAAGTTCAACCTGCTGGTGGGACGCGAGCTGCAGAAGGATTACGGCCAGGAGCCGCAGGTGATCATCACCATGCCGCTCCTCGAGGGCCTGGACGGCGTGAACAAGATGTCCAAGTCCCTGGGCAACTACGTGGGCATCGACGACGCGCCCGACGAGATGTTCGGCAAGCTCATGCGGATCTCGGACGACCTCATGTGGCGCTACATCGAGCTACTGTCGTTCGAGTCGATCGCGACCGTGGAGCAATGGAGGCGCGATGTCCAGGCGGGCGCGAACCCGCGTGACGTGAAGGCCCGGTTCGCGCAGGAGGTCGTCGAGCGGTTCCACGACCGCGCCGCCGCCGAGGCTGCGCTCGAGGAATTCAATGCGCGATTCCGGGACGGGGCCATTCCCGAGGACCTCGCGGAGCAGGTGGTGCAAGTCGCCGGATCGTCCGCGCCGCTGGTGCAGGTCTTGAAATCCTCCGGAGTTTGCCCATCTACTTCGGAGGCGCATCGCATGATCGAGCAGGGCGGCGTGCGGGTGAATGGCGAGAAGGTGACCGACAAGGCCCTGAAGCTCGCCGCCGGCGAGACCTACGTCGTGCAGGTGGGCAAGCGCAAGTTCGCGAAAGTCGCCTTGCGCGCGGCGCCCTGAAAAATATTTCCCGCGCCTTGCCACGCGGCGCGAAATCTCCGTATAATGCGTGGCTCAGCTGACCGAATGCTTCACGCCGGTTCTTCTCGGCCGGTCGGCATCGCTCTTTAACAAGTTACAGCCGATAGAGGTGGGTGCTGTTTGGGCGCCAGCCGGACTGGTTTTTTTGGTTCGGTGTCAAGGCATCAAGCAGTGCTCACTTGGATCCAAGTGATTCGAGTTGAGTGAACTTTGAAGGATTGAACTGAAGAGTTTGATCCTGGCTCAGATTGAACGCTGGCGGAATGCTTTACACATGCAAGTCGAGCGGCAGCGCGGGGCAACCTGGCGGCGAGCGGCGAACGGGTGAGTAATGCATCGGAACATGTCCATGTCGT
>DASUXK010000383.1:0-4771 GCA_036377935.1 Usitatibacter sp. | reverse complement strand
CCCGTGGCTCATCCGCCGCTTCATCGATCCGCTCGCACGCATCGAGTACGCGCCGGCCGACGGCCTCCTCGAGGAAGCGCGAAACCGCCAGGCGATCGCTTTCGACCTGCCGGGAGCCCCCGTGGGCCACCGCGGCGAGCGCTGCAGCTTCGACGCGCTGCTGGAGGATTTCGACCTGCGCGAGCCGGCCCTCGAAAGGCTCGCCCTCATCGTGCGCGGCGCCGACACCGACCGCCTGGGCCTCGCGCCGGAATGCGCGGGCCTGCTCGCCGCCTCGAGGGGCCTGTCCGACTGCTACCGGGACGACGGGCAGATGCTCGCGGCGGCGATGCCGCTCTACGACGCGCTGTATGCGTGGTGCCGCCTCGACGCTCAGGGCGCCCGGTAGTCGCCGGACTTCCCGCCGCGCTTCTCGAGCAGGCGGATCGCCTCCATGGTCATCCCGCGGTCGACGGCCTTGCACATGTCGTAGACGGTGAGAAGCCCCACCTGGACCGCGGTGAGGGCCTCCATCTCCACGCCGGTGCGGGCGGTGCACTCGACCGTGGCGCGGCACTCGACCGCACTTGCGTCCCGGTCGAGCGAGAACTCGACCGCGACCGAGGTGAGGGGAACGGGGTGGCAGAGCGGCACGAGCTCCGAGGTCCGCTTGGCGGCCATGATCGCGGCCACGCGCGCCACGCCCAGCACGTCGCCCTTCTTCGCCCCGCCCGCGGCCACGAGCTCGAGCGTCGCCGGCAGCATGCGGATCCGGCCCCCGGCGACCGCCACGCGGTGCGTCTCGGCCTTGCCCGCGACGTCAACCATGCGGGCGGCGCCGCGTTCGTCAAAATGGGTGAGTTTTTCCGTCATAATTGCGGCTGTTGCCCGTAGCACCCGGGCTCCGTGCCCGCGCAAGCAAGGCATTCTATGCCAGGCGTCCCCCGGGGCCGACCGACCGAGTGAAATTCCGCGCCCTCATCGCCTCCCTCCTGCTCGCCCACGCGACCCTCGCCTTCCCGCAGGGCTTGCCGGATCTCGGCGACATCTCCTCCACCTCGCTGTCGTCGCAGGAGGAGAAGACCATCGGCGACCGCGTCATGCGCGACGTGCGGGCGGACGCCGATTACATCGACGACCCCGAGATCTCGGATTACATCAACGCGGTCGGCTCGCGGCTGCTCGCCGCCGCGGACGGCCCGCACCCGCCGATCGATTTCTTCGTGGTGCGCGACGACACCATCAACGCCTTCGCGCTTCCCGGCGGGCACATCGGCGTGCACAGCGCCCTGCTCCTGCTCACCGACAACGAATCGGAGCTCGCGGGCGTGCTCTCCCACGAGATCGGGCACATCCTGCAGCACCACCAGGCGCGCATGCTCTACGGCCAGCGCGGCGTGCAGTTCACCTCGCTCGCGGCGCTCGCGCTGGCGGTCCTCGCGGCGCGCGGCGGGAACCAGGGCGGCCAGGTCACCGAAGCGGCCGTGGCGAGCGCGGGCGCGCTGCAGATCCAGAACCAGCTCGACTACACGCGCGAGCACGAGCGCGAGGCGGACCGGGTGGGCCTGCAGCTGCTGGACCGCGCCGGCTTCGCGCCGCGGGCGATGGTCACGTTCTTCCAGAAGCTGCTGCGAGCCAACCGGCTGAACGAGCTGAAGGGCGCGCCGGCCTACCTGCGCACCCACCCCCTCACCACCGAGCGCATCGCGGACATGCAGGATCGCGTGGAAGGCATGCCGCCGCGCCTCGTCGCCGACTCTTTCGAGTACCGCATCGCGCGCGCGAAGCTGCGCGTGATGATGGCGGGCTCCCCTGCCGAAGCGGTCTCGCTCTTCGAGACCCTGCTCGCCGACAAGACGATCGTCCGCCCGCGCGAGGACGTCTACGGCCTCGCCCTCGCCCAGCGGCGCGCGCGCGACTTCGAGGCCGCCTGGAAGACGCTCGAGCCGCTGCGCGAAGGCGGGCGTTCGCATCCGGCGTTCGAGCTCCTCGCCGGCAAGCTGCAGGCGGACCTGGGCCATCCCGAGAAGGCGCTCGCGATCTACCAGGCGTCCCTGCAGGTGCACCCCGAATACCGCGCCATCGTCTACGCGAACCTCGATCTCCTCCAGCAGTTGGGCCGCAGCAAGGAGGTCCTCGCGGACGTGGACAAGCGCCTGCGCGCCATGCCCTCCGACGCGCGCCTCTACGAGATCGAGGCACGCGCCTACGAAGCCTCGGGCAACCTCGCCGCGCAGCACCGCGCGCAGGCCGAGGCCCAGTATCGCCGGGGCAACCTCGCCGCGGCCGTGGACCAGCTCGAGCTCGCGGTGAAGACGCGCAACGGCAGCTTCTACGACCTGTCGAGCGCGGAGGCGCGGCTGCGCGAGATGCGCACCCTGCTCGAGAACCAGCGCGCCGCCGAGAAGGCGCTGAAGATCAGTTGATGGCGCACCGCGCCGCGCTCGGCAGACTCGCGCTCCTCGCGCTCGCCTGCGCCCTCCCGGCATGGGCCGAGTCGCCCTCCGGCGCCGAGCTCTTCACCCGCGCGGACAAGGGAAACTGCATCGCCTGCCACCAGGTGCCGGCGGGGGCCGGGCCCGCGACCCGCGCCGACATGGGTCCGAGGCTCGAAGGCGCGCGCATGCGCGCCCTCGGGCGCGAGCGCTTGCGCGCCCTTCTCACCGATCCCATGGCGAACAACCCGGATACGCTCATGCCGCCCTTCGGCCGCCATCGCATCCTCGACGAGGCCGAGATCGGCCGCGTGATCGACTACCTCTATGCGCTTCCCTGAGGCGCTGCGCGCTCTCGCCTTCCTCGCGGCCTTCGGGACGGCGAACGCGTTCGCCTCGCCGGCCGCGGTGAAGGGCGATGTCGAGGCACGGCTGCACGCGCAGCTTCCCGGGCTCGAGAGCCGCGACTACGTCCTCGGCTCCGCGGCGTTCGATGACGGGTTGCGAGCGCAGGAGGATGCCCACGGCGACGCGGCGAAGGCCATCGTGGCGCGGGGAGCGGCGCTCTGGCGGCGCAAGTTCAAGGACGGGCGCTCGCTCGCCTCCTGCTTCCCGAACGGCGGGCGGCGCGTGGCGGCCGCCTATCCCCAGTACCACCCGCGCCTGAAGCTCGTCTTCACGCTCGAGATGGCGATCAACCAGTGCCTGAAGACGCACCACGAGGCGCTCCTCGACTACACCGATCCCCAGACCATGGGCGCGATCACCGCGTACGTGCGCAGCCTCGCCAACGGCCAGCGGATCACCGTGCGCGTGCCTGCCGCCGCCGAGGTGCATTTCGAGAACGGGCGCCGCATGTACTTCTCGCGGCTCGGGCAGCGCAACTTCGCCTGCGCCTCCTGCCACGTGGCGGGCGCGGGCAAGCGCTATGGAGAGGTGCCGCTTTCGCCGGTGATCGGGCAGGCCGCGCGCTGGCCGTTCATCCGCGGCGAGCAGGCGATCACGCTGCAGGCGCAGATCCGCGAGTGCCTCGAGCGCATGGGCGCGGCGCCGTTCCCGGCGGGATCCGAGGAGCTGAACGACCTCGCCTATTTCCTCGCGTACCTCTCGAACGGGCTGCCGATCCGCGCCAACCGCTGGCGCGGGCCGTAACGCGAGAGCCGGTCTAGTACTTCCAGGGCCGCAGCAGCGCCATCCGCAGCACGCTGCCGTCGCGCGCATCGACGAAGACCGTCAGGTCCGACTTTCCGGAGCGCATGGGCACGAAGCGCACGTCGCTTTCGGCCCGCCCGATGCCTTCGAGCAGGCCATCGATCTCCCGATCCCGCCCCGGGTTCAGGGCGCGAAGCTCGGCGATCGGCTGCCCGTGCGCTTTCACCGCCTCGCGCACGGTGTCATAGGGGATGTAGTACTTTGGGTAATCCTGGACGTCGCGCCCCGCCAATGCGGACATCGTGATGTCGAACGCCTCGTCCGGATCGGTGGGCAGCCTCACGCCGACGAGGAAGGGCCCGGTGAGCGGCGCATGCCGGTAGCGCTCGTCGCTCGCCTGCGCATAGGCTTCGTCGCTCACGTCGTTGGCGCGCACCAGGTCGAAACGATCCTTCGTGAAGGCGATGAACGCCGGGCGGGCCTCCGCGAGCACGGAGACGCCATAGCCGAGCGCGGACAGCTGGAGAGCGCCGATGACCGCGAGGTCGAACATGAGCGCCTTCTTGCGCCGATCGAATACGAGGGTGGTAAGCAGCGGGCCGAGCGCGACGTCCACGCCGGTGATGAGGAAGAAGAGCTCGCGTCCTCCGGCCCCCTCGAAGAGGACGCCGGGGAACCACACCGCCCGGACGAGGGCGAAGATGCTCGCGGCGACGAGCGCGCTCAGCGAGAGATGCAACAGGCCCGCGCGAAAGCGATCGCGCAGGCGCAAGTCTGCCTTGGCCACTTGCCGCCTCCCAATGGGAACGGGCCGCTCGCGCGGCCCGTTTTTCGCTGCGGTGCTGCGGTTAGCCGCGGCAGGTCGCCGGCAGGTACTTCGCCGTGATGTCCGTGCCCGCGTTGGTGTTGTCGCAGGCCCAGCCCGTGATCGCGCCGAGCGAACCGTCGGCCGCGCACTTAGCGCCCGCGCACATCGGCTGGTAGAAGAACTTGATGCCGCTGCCGTTCGCCTGCAGCTGCGTCGAAAGGCCGCCGGCCGCATCCACTTCGATCAGGCCGTCGGTGACCACCGGCGGCGTGGAATTGTCCGTGCCGACGTCCGAGCAGCCGGCCGCGGTGCGGTTGGCAGGCATCACGGTCTTCGTCTGGTAGGCCTCGGCGACGCTGGTTTTGCAGACGCCGGCGCCGTTCACGAGCTCGGTAAC
>DASUXK010000382.1:0-2036 GCA_036377935.1 Usitatibacter sp. | reverse complement strand
GCAACCCGAAGACGAAGGGCTGCGGCACGGGCGACGTCAATTTCATGATCGAGACGAAGACGTACAACGGGAAGTGCGCCGACCTGAACGCGCTCTTCACCGCGCTCGCGCGCTCGCAGGGCATCCCGGCGCGCGATGTCTATGGCATCCGCGTGGCCGATTCGCGGCTCGGCTACAAGAGCCTGGGCAAGAGCGGCGACATCACGAAGGCGCAGCATTGCCGCGCCGAGTTCTACTCCCAGGCGCACGGCTGGGTGCCGGTCGATCCGGCGGACGTGCGCAAGGTGATCCTCGAGGAGCAGGGCGGCAAGAAGGCGGACGACCCCATGGTGCTCGCCGCGAGGAAGCGCCTGTTCGGCTCGTGGGAGATGAACTGGCTGGGCTACAACTACGCGAACGACGTGGCGCTGCCGGGCTCGTCGCGCGCGCCGATCCCGTTCCTCATGTATCCCCAGAGCGAGACGGGCGAGGGGCTGCTCGATCCGCTCGACCCGGAGCACTTCCGCTACCAGATCTCGTCGCGCGAGATCACGGCCTGACGCCTCGCGGCTTCCCGATGAAACGCTCCTGGCGCGCCGCGCTGGCGGTTTTCGCCGCCGCCGCGGCGCTCGCCCACGCGGAGCAGCCGTTGCGCGACTGGAGCGGCAAGCCCACGCCGCCGCTCGCGCTCCAGGACCTCGCCGGCAAGCACGTGGACCTCGCTTCGCTGCGCGGCCGCGTGGTGCTCGTGAACTTCTGGGCCACCTGGTGCGAGCCGTGCATCGCCGAGATGCCCTCCATCTCGCGGCTGGAGGCCAGGCAGCAGGGCAAGCCCTTCGAGGTGCTCGCGGTGAACTACGGCGAGTCGCGCGGCAAGATCGAATCGTTCCTGCGCAAGAGCGGCGTCAAGGTTCACGTTCTCCTCGATCCCGACCAGAAGGCGGCGGACGATTGGGGCGCGAAGGGGCTGCCGATGAGCTTCCTCGTCGATGCGCAGGGCAAGGTGCGCTACTGGGTGTTCGGCGAGCGCGACTGGAGCGGCGGCGAATCGGTGAAGGTCGTGGAGCGGCTGGTCTCCGAGGCTTCCGGTGCCCGACGATAAGCCGGCCGGCAGCCGGATCGTCGATCGCTCGACGGCAGCCGGACGCGACGAGCGCGTCGAGGTCGTCGCGGGGCTGCTCGCGACGCCCGCCACGATCGCGCCGCGCTGGTTCTACGACGACCTCGGCTGCGCGCTGTACGCCGCCATCTGCCGGCTTCCCGAGTACTACCCCACGCGCACCGAGGCGATGCTCTTCCGCGAGAACCGCGGCGAGATCGCGAAGGCCGTGGGTGCCGTGCGGCAATTCGTGGACCTGGGCGCCGGCGACTGCTGCAAGGCGCAGTCGTGGCTGCCGTTCCTCGAGCCCGCGCGCTACGTGGCGATGGACATCGCCGCGCCCGAGCTGCGCCGCGCGCTCGACCGCATGGCCCCCGATTTCCCGAGCGTGGAGATGGTCGGCGTGGTCGCGGATTTCCGGGATGGCCTGCCGCTCGACGGCATCCTCGACGAGCGCGCGACGCTCTTCTTCTATCCCGGGTCGAGCATCGGCAACTTCACGCCGCGCGAGGCGGTGCGCTTCCTCGCGGGCATCCGCCGCCATTGCGCGCCGCGGCCGGGGAGCGGGCTGCTCATCGGCGTGGACGCGAAGAAGGACCGGGCGGTGCTCGATGCGGCCTACGACGACGCGCTCGGCGTGACGGCGGCGTTCAACCGCAACGCGCTCGCGCACCTCAATCGCCGCTTCGGCTTCGATTTCCGCCTGGAGGCGTTCGCGCACCGCGGCTTCTACAACGAGGCCGCGGGCCGCGTGGAGATGCACCTGGAATCGATCGGCGAGCAGGCGGTGCGCCTCGGTGCCGACGGCGCGCGCCGTTTCGCTGCGGGCGAGCGCATCCACACCGAGAATTCGTACAAGTACGCCGCCGGCGAATTCGAGGCCTTGTTGCGCGAGGCGGGTTTCCAGCAGCTGCGCCGCTGGTCCGCCCCGGGCGACGCCTACTTCGTCTTCCTCGCC
>DASUXK010000381.1:0-2836 GCA_036377935.1 Usitatibacter sp. | reverse complement strand
CACCGCGCCCAGCCCCGCGAGCACCGCGCGCCAGCGCACCGGCAAGGCCCCCAGGGCCGCGGCCGAGAGCAGCGCGAGCCCCACGCCCGCGCGCACTTCGCGCTCCACTCCTCCGACATTGCATCGCATGGACGCCTCCGTTCCCGCCAATCCGCGTTCGACCCTTGAAAAGGGGTCAGATTCAAAATGGGGTCAGGTTACTTTTTCCCTCTGTCCCGTTCGCCTCTTGAAAAGGGGTCAGATTCAAAATCGCGCCCACCGCCGCCGCGAATCCCTCCGCCGGGCGTCCCAGGGCGAGGCCGAGCGCGACGGGAACCGCCATGCCGACGCCCGCGGCCGCGGCCTGCCAGCCGCTGCGCGGCGTATGCGGCGACCAGCGCAGCGCTTCGGCGATGTGCGCGCGGTGCCCGCCGCCCGCCACGGCTACGGCGTCACGCGATAGCGGCGCAACGCGTCGGCGTCGGGCGCCGCGCCCAGTCCCGGCGTCGAGTCGAGGACCACGCGTCCCTCCTGCACCTTCGCCACGGCGCCGCAGGTGAGCGTGCGCAGCGGGTTCGGGTTCGAATCGATCTCGAGCAGGCCGTCGCCGCCCGCCGCCGCGAGCAGGTGCGCCGAGGCGAGGAGCCCGATGCCGCCGCCCAGGAAATGCGGGCAATAGCGAAGGCGCGTCTCGAGGATGCGCCGCGCGAGGCGCAGGCAGCCCGAGATGCCGCCCCACTTCGCGACGTCGGGCTGCACGACGCCGAGCGCCCGCGACATGAACGCATCCTCGAACGCCTCCGCGCCCGCGATGTTCTCGCCCGCCGCGAGCGGCACGCGGGTGGTCTTCGCGAGCGCCTGCCACTCGGGCCACGGGCGATCGGCGCGCAGCGGCTCCTCGATCCACGCGAGGCGCAACGCCGCCATCAGCGCCGCGTGATGCACGGCGCCGGCGAGGTCCCACGCCTGGTTGGCGTCGACCATCAGCGTCGCGCCCTCGCCCACCGCGGCGCGCATCGCGCGCAGGTTGCCGACGTCCGCCTTCTCGCCGAATCCCACCTTGAGCTTGAACGCGCGATGGCCTTCGGCCTGGCAGCGAGCCGCGGCGAGCTCGGGGCGATCGGGGTTGATGCCGCTCGCGTACACGGGGATCGACGGGCTCGTGCCGCCGAGCAAGCGCCACAGCGGCTCGCCCGCGCGGCGCGCCGCGAGATCCCAGAGCGCGATGTCGAGTCCCGCGATGCATTGGTGGATCGGCCCCGGCTCGCCCGACTGGATGGCGAGCACCGCCGTCCTGTCGCGCAGCTCCGCGGTGAGGCCCGCGGGATCCCCGGGCTCGCGCCCCTCGAGGAGCGGCGCGAACACGGTGGCGACGAGCCGCGCGCGGTGCTCCGCGCCGCACTGCGGGAAGTTGCACCAGACCTCGCCCCAGCCGACCGCGCCCTCCTCGTCCTCCACGCGCAGGAAGAGCGCGGGACGGTCGTGCATGATGCCGAAGGAGGTGCGCACCGGGGTTTCCACCGGATAACGGTAGACATGCGCCTCGATGCGCGCGAGGCGCGGGGCGCCGTGGGTGACGGGAAGCGCCGCGGCCGCGACGATCAAGGCTTCATCTCCATCTCGAGGCGCACGAAATCGCCGCGATAGGTGACCTCGCCCAGGTAGATCACGGTGCCGTCGGGCGCGTTGAAGACGCGGCGCACGCGCCCCACGGGCGAGTTCACCGGCACGCGCAGGTGGCTCGCCTCGTCGACGTCGGCGCTGCCGATGGTGAGCGTCTGGCGCGCGCGGTCGATCTTCACGCCGCGCATGGACATGAGCAGCGGGATCACGAGCTCCTTGCGCACGCGGTCCGGCGCGCGGCGGAAGATGCGCTCGTCGAGGTAGATCGAGATCACGCAGTAGGGAACGCCGTCGAGCGCGTGGACGCGGCGCATGTGGAAGTAGCCGGGCGCGGGCTTGCCCTCGCCCTCGTCCAACGCGGGCGCGGTGGAGGCCTCGTCGAGGTTCAGGAGCTCGGGCTTCGAGTCGCGGTAGAGCTCGGCGAGCTCGCCCATCGTCGTCACCGCGCGCAGCTTGCGGTCCTCCGACTTCTTGCCCGTGACGAAGGTGCCGCGCCCGCGCTCCGGCGAGACCAGGCCCTCGCGCGCGAGCACGTCCACCGCCTGGCGCACGGTCACGCGCGCCACGTCGAACTCGCGCACCAGCTCCTCGAGCGACGGCAGCTTCTCGCCGACTTCCCACTGCCGGCGGGAGATGCGCTCGCGCAGGATGTCGGCGAGCTGCACGTAGCGCGGGATGGGGCTGTCGCCGAAGATTCGATGCACGGGGGCGTTCTTGACCTAAGGGATGGCCTATAGTACTTTTAGCCCTTCCGGAGTTCAAGCGCTTTCCCTCGAACCGGCCCCGATGGCATCCCGTTCCTGGCGCACCCCGGCGCTCATGCTCGCGCCGTGGCTCGCGATCCTCCTCGCGTGGTACGCGCTCGCCTATAGCGGGCTCGTGAATCCGGCGCTGCTGCCGCGGCCCGACCAGGTGTTCGCCAAGTTCCGCGAGCTCCTCCACGACCGCCTGCCCCTCGACGTGTGGATGTCCACGCAGCGCGTCTTCCTCGGCGTCTGCCTCGGGATCCTCCTCGCGGTGCCCGCGGGCTTCGTGCTCGGCTGGTACCGCGGCGTGCGCACCTTCGTGGACCCGGTGATCAACTTCTTCCGCGCGCTGCCGCCGATCGCGCTCATTCCGCTGGTGATCGTCTACTTCGGCATCGGCGAGACCGCGAAGATCGTGATCCTCTTCTATGCCTCGTTCTTCGCGGGCGTGATCGTCATGTACGAGGGCATCGCGCAGATCGGCCCGA
>DASUXK010000380.1:0-5296 GCA_036377935.1 Usitatibacter sp. | reverse complement strand
CCCGCTCGACCGTGTCGATGTCGGAGTGCAGGTAGCGCACCTTCACGCCGTGCTCGGCGAGGTACTCGGTGAGGTCCTCGGCCATGCGCTTGGTGAGAGTCGTCACGAGCACCCGCTCGTTCAGCTTCACGCGCTTGTTCGCTTCGGAAAGGAGGTCGTCCACCTGCGAGGAGGCCGGCCGCACGATCACCTCGGGATCGACGAGGCCGGTGGGCCTCACCACCTGCTCCACGATCTGGCCGGATTTCGCGCGCTCGTAGTCCGCGGGCGTGGCCGACACGAAGATCGCCTGCTTCACCTGGCGCTCGAACTCCTCGAACTTGAGCGGGCGGTTGTCGAGGGCCGAGGGCAGCCGGAAGCCGTAGTCGACCAGCGTCTGCTTGCGCGAGCGGTCGCCGTTGAACATGCCGCCGATCTGCGGGACGGTGACGTGGCTCTCGTCGATCACCACCAGCGCGTCGGGCGGGAGGTAGTCGATGAGGGTCGGCGGCGGCTCGCCCGGCGCACGCCCCGACAGATGCCGCGTGTAGTTCTCGATGCCCTTGCAGAACCCCAGCTCGTTCATCATCTCGAGGTCGAAATGCGTGCGCTGCTGCAGGCGCTGCAGCTCGAGGAGCTTGCCCTGCTCCTGGAATTGCGCCAGGCGCTCGCGCAGCTCCACCTTGATCGACTCGATCGCGCGCAGCACCGTCTGGCGCGGCGTCACGTAGTGGCTCTTCGCGTAGAGGGTGAAGCGCGGGATGCGGTGCAGGAGCTCGCCGGTGAGCGGGTCGAAGAGCGTGAGCGACTCGATCACGTCGTCGTAGAGCGAGATGCGCAGCGCCTGCTCGCTGTTCTCCGCCGGGAAGACGTCGATCGTGTCGCCACGCACGCGGAAGGTGCCGCGCCGGAAATCGATGTCGTTCCTCGTGTACTGCATGCCCGCGAGCCGCGCCAGCAGGTCGCGCTGCGGCACCGGGTCCTTCTCGCGCAGCACCTGGCGCATGTCCTGGTAGTCGTCCGGGTCGCCGATGCCGTAGATGCACGACACCGTCGCCACGATCACCGTGTCCTTGCGCTCCAGCACGCTCTTCGTCGCCGAGAGCCGCATCTGCTCGATGTGCTCGTTGATCGACGAGTCCTTCTCGATGTAGAGGTCGCGCGAGGGCACGTACGCCTCGGGCTGGTAATAGTCGTAGTACGAGACGAAGTACTCGACCGCGTTCTCGGGGAAGAACTCGCGGAACTCCGAGTAGAGCTGCGCGGCGAGCGTCTTGTTGGGCGCGATCACGAGCGTGGGCCGCCCGGTGCGCGCGATGACGTTCGCCATGGTGTAGGTCTTCCCCGAGCCGGTCACCCCCAGCAGCGTCTGGTAGGCGAGCCCGTCGTCGATGCCCTCGACGAGCTTGTCGATGGCGGCGGGCTGGTCGCCCGCGGGCGGGAAAGGCTGGTGAAGGCGGAACGGACTGCCGGGGAACGTGACGACTTCCATGAAGGGCCGCAAGCTTTCGGGGGAACCGGGTATTTTAGCGGCTCGGGAGGCTGTTCCGCACCGCAACATGGCTTTAAAATAGGGGCGTCACGCCGTTTTTCCACCCCGAGGCCCCGGAGAATCCCATGTCGCTCGTCGCGAACCGCCTGAAAGCCATCAAGCCGTCCCCCACCCTCGCCGTCTCCGCGAAAGCCGCGAAGCTCAAGGCCGAGGGCAAGGACGTGATCGCGATGGGCGCGGGCGAGCCCGATTTCGACACGCCGCAGCACATCAAGGACGCGGGGATCGCGGCGATCCAGAAGGGGCAGACGAAGTACACGGCCGCCGGCGGCACGCCCTCGCTCAAGAAGGCGATCATCGCCAAGTTCAAGCGCGAGAACGGCCTCGACTACAGCGAGAAGCAGATCCTCGTCTCGTGCGGCGGCAAGCAGACGTCGTTCAACCTGTGCATGGCGCTCCTCAATCCCGGCGACGAGGCGATCATCCCCGCCCCCTACTGGGTCTCGTACCCGGACATGGCGCAGATGGCCGACGCGAAGCCGGTGTTCATCCAGACCGGCATCGAGCAGGGCTTCAAGGTGACGCCGGTGCAGCTGAAGAACGCGATCACGCCGAAGAGCCGCCTGCTGTGGCTGAACAGCCCGTCGAACCCGACCGGCGCCACCTACACCGCCGAGGAGCTGAAGGCCCTGGGCGCGGTGCTGCGCCAGCACCCGAACATCGTCATCGCGAGCGACGACATGTACGAGCACATCATCCTCGACGGCTCGAAGTTCGTGAACATCGTGAACGTGTGCCCCGACCTGTACAACCAGACGGTCGTGATGAACGGCGTGTCCAAGGCCTACGCGATGACCGGCTGGCGCATCGGCTACTGCGGCGGCCCGCAGGAGCTCATCGAGGCGATGGAGAACGTGCAGTCCCACAGCACCTCGAACCCCGCTTCCATCTCGCAGTACGCGGCGGAAACCGCGTTGACCGGCGACCAGTCGTGCATCCAGCCGATGGTGAAGGCGTTCGCGGAGCGCGGGAAGTACGTCGCCGAAGCCCTCAACCGCATCCCCGGCGTGAAGTGCCTGCAGCCCACCGGCGCCTTCTACGCCTTTCCCGATTGCCGCGAGGCGATCGCGAACCTGCACAAGGCCGGGAAGATCGCCGAGCCCACGGACCTCGCGCTCTGCGACTACCTGCTCACGCAGCCCAAGGCGGTGGCGGCGGTGCCCGGCTCGGCGTTCGGCGCGGAAGGCTACCTGCGCATTTCCTTCGCCACCTCGATGGAGAACATCCGCAAGGCGGTGGAGCGGATGGCCGAGGCGATGGACGTGCGCGTGACGGCCTGAGGCGCTTCACCCCCGATGAAAACGGCGCCGCGAGGCGCCGTTTTCCATTCCGCGGCCGGAATATTCGCGCATCGCGGCCGGTCTTTCTCCGTGACCGAGGCGCCGAAACCTGCGTGCGCGAGCTGGCGAGTCCTCCGTAGGGAATGCGCGCGCATCGGCCTAAGGTTGCACCCAGCCAAGTTCAAGCGACGAGCGGAACGCGGCGGCGGTGAACCCCCAACCCTCACGGAGAGACGATCATGAACCACTTCTTCAAGCAGCTCCTCGCGGCCGGTGCGCTGGCCGTCGCGTTCGGCACGACGGCCTGCAGCTCGCTCGAGGCCTCCACGGTCTCCGGCGACGACATGTCGCAATCGTCCGGCGACATCACGCAGCAGCTCGCGAGCGACTCGCAGGGCGCCTGACGCACGACCGGAGGGCCCGCCCCCGGGCCCTCCCCGTCGCAGCGCGGCGACGGCCGGAATGGTCCCGGCCTCGATGTGTCGACGAAGCGCATCCCGCGCCCGCCGACCGACGCGCAGCCTCGCCCTCGCGCGTCCAGGCCCCCTCGCCGCTTCGCGTGTCGGCGACGAGGGTGAACGCGTCACCGCAGACGGTGCAGCGGAACCGATAGCGCAGCGTGTTCGGGATCGCGCCGCTCGCGAGCGAGGAATCGAGCGCGTCCTGCGCGCCCTGCGGAAGCGGCTCGGCATCGATGCGCGCGAGCACGCCGCGGTCGGTCTCCTCGGCGGCGAGGCGCACGGCGTGCACGAGGTCGTCGATGGATCGGAAGGCGTGCGAGCCGAGGGCGCGGCATTCCTCGCAGGGCATGGGGCGATTGTCCGGTCGCCGCCGTGCCGGGTCAACGAACGGGGGAGGTGCCCGGCTACGGCGTCCGGAACGAGAGCCGCCAGAGCAGGCGCTCGAGGCTCACGACGCGGTCGCCGCGCGCGGCCGCCAGCGCCTGCACTTCGCGGATCAGCGTCTCGCGCGACACTTCGGCCTCCTCCATCGAGAGCGCGGGCACGCGGCGGAAGTCGGTGACGCCCACCGTGGTCTCGGACCCGGAAGCGACGGCGGTCACCAGCACGCCGTAGTCGCGCGGCCCGCGCTCGATGATCGCGCCCCACATGCGCACGTCGACCGGGGCGCCCGCGGGCCGCATGCTATCCGATCAGCGAGCGCGCGACCTCGCGCGGCAGGTGCTGGATCGCCGAGAGGATGCGCATCTCGCGGACGCCGCCCGTCTCGTTGACCGCGCGCCCTCCGTGCGACGAGACCGGCTCGGCCCACGACAGGACGTCGCCCGCGTTCGGCAGCTCTTCCCGCGCCACGCGGAAATAGGCGAAAAGCCCGTCCGCGCACCGGACGAAGAACACCGCGCGCAACTCGTTCACCGCCTCCACCACCCCTGTCATGCGCCCGGCCCTTCCTGTTGTTGTTCTGGTTAACGTTGGTTATTCCGTCATTCTGGCCAAGGGGCCTCGGCGGATCAACGATCCGGGCGTCGCGGGAGGATTTCGTTTGTAACCTTCGGGGAGCCGATGATGCCCGAGAGCCGGATTCAGACACGGTCGTGGAACCGGCCCGCGTGACGCTTCGATACCCACGGATACCTGATCGGCAAGGAGATGGTCTGGCTCCCTTGCCACCCACGCACCATCCGCCCCGCAGCCATCGCCGTTTCCGTACTCGTCGCAATTGCGTATGCCGTGCTGTTCGAGCCGTTTCGGCCCCGCGGACCGATTTTGGGCCTCGTCGCTCGCGTTGGCTGGTCGGCGGCCGGTGTTGCCGCGCCGCTTCCCGAGCGCCCCGCGGAGCGCAAGACGGACCAGGAACGCTGCAAATTGCGAAACGCGATCGCCTCGAGGGGACCGGTATTGCGCCGGCCTCGCGTTCCGCGCCAGAATCGCCCGCTCCAACGGACGTTAAGGGAGGAAGCCATGGGAACCACGCAGATCTTCAAGATCGGTACCGCGCTTGGTTTAGCGGCGGCGCTGAGCGCCTGTGCGTTCGGGCGCACATACAGCTACTCCGACACACCGATCAGCCTGCAGGCAGTCTCGTCGACCGGCGCCGTCACGGTCGCAGTACAGGATGAGCGTCCTTATGTCATCTCCGGGGCGAAACCGACTCGGTTCGTCGGGCTCATGCGCGGCGGGTTCGGAAATCCTTTCGACGTGAATACGTCGTCCGGCGGGCCGCTTGCAAAGGAGATCGGCGATGCAATCGTGCGGGCGATGAAGGCGCGAGGGATCGACGCGCGCCCGGTCGAAGTGCAGCCGAATGAATCGATGATTGCGGTTAAGCGCGACCTCAACGCTACGAGACCTCATCGAGGGGTGCTCGTCACGCTTCGCGAATGGAAGAGCGACACGATGATGTCCACGGATCTTCACTACGACGTCTCGTTGACGGTTTTCGACGAGTCCGGCAACGGGATCGCAAGCTCGAGCATCAGAGGCATGGATAACCTCGGGAGCCTGGGAATGTCGCCGAACGAGGG
>DASUXK010000379.1:0-5832 GCA_036377935.1 Usitatibacter sp. | reverse complement strand
GAGGCGCTCGCGGCCTTTCCCGGCCTGCATGCGCGCTTCAAGGCCGCGTGCGACGCATACTTCTTCCTGAAGCACCGCAACGAGCCGCGCGGCATCGGCGGCACGTTCTTCGACGACTTCAACGAGCTCGGCTTCGAGAGGAGCTTCGAGGTGATGCGCGCGGTGGGCGACGCGTTCCTGCCCGCGTACGTGACGATCGTCGAGCGGCGTCGCGACACGGCCTACGGCCAGCGCGAGCGCGACTTCCAGGCCTACCGGCGCGGGCGCTACGTCGAGTTCAACCTCGTCTGGGACCGCGGCACGCTCTTCGGGCTGCAGTCGGGCGGGCGCGCGGAATCGATCCTGATGTCGCTCCCGCCGGTGGTGCAGTGGCGCTACGACTGGAAGGCGCAGCCGGGCACGCCCGAGGCGCGCCTCCTCGACTTCCTCATCCCCCCGCGGGACTGGGCCGGCTCGTGAACGGCCGCGAGCGGATCAGCCGGCGGCTCGCGAGCCCTCAGGCCTTCCGCCGGCGGCTCATCGGCACCGGCCGCATCGGCCTCATCCTCATCGCCCTCTCGCTCGCCATCGGCATGGCGGGCTATGCCGTCACGGAGCACCTGGGCATCGTCGACGCGTTCCTGAACGCCTCGATGATCCTTTCCGGAATGGGCCCGCTCCACCAGCCGACGACCGTGGCGGGAAAGCTCTTCGCCGGCTTCTACGCGATCTACAGCGGCTTCGCCGTGCTCGGCATCGCCGCGATCGTCTTCGCGCCCGTGGTGCACCGCCTGTTCCACCGCTTCCACATCGCGGACACCGACGAGGATCCGCGCTCCTAGTCCGCTCCCTCCATCAGGAGCAGGCGGCCGCGGCTCGCCGCCTGGCGCATCGCCTTCGGCTTCTCGTAGTCCGGCGAGGACCACCAGTTGCGCGCGGCTTCCATCGTGGGGAATTCCAGCAGCACCCGGCGCCTCTGCGGCCACTCGCCCTCGAGCGCTTCCGAGGCGCCGCCGCGCACGAGGAAACGTCCGCCGAATTTCGCGATCGTAGGGGGAACCTGCTTCGAGTATTCCGTGTAGCCTTCCTTGTCCGTGATCTCGATCTCCGCCAGCACGTAAGCCGCCATTCGTCCTCCTCCATGGAATCGCCGCAAGCCGAGCATCGTAGCAAATGACCGCAGCGCACATCGTCCCGCGGGCGCACGACCTGGGAGGCGGTTTCCAGGTGCGCCGCGCGTTGCCCTCGGCGCAGTGCCGCAGCGTGGGCCCGTTCGTGTTCTTCGACCACATGGGTCCCGTGCGGCTCGAGGCCGGCCGCGGGCTCGACGTCCGGCCGCATCCGCACATCGGGCTCGCCACCGTGACGTACCTGTTCGAGGGCGAGATCCTGCATCGCGACAGCCTCGGCACGGTGCAGCCGATCCGTCCCGGCGAGGTGAACTGGATGACGGCCGGGCGCGGCATCGTCCATTCGGAGCGCACGCCGCCCGCGCTGCGCGCGGCCGGGCCGATCCTCTCGGGATTGCAGGTGTGGGTGGGGCTGCCCCGCGAGCAGGAGGAGATCGAGCCCGCGTTCGCGCACCACGAAGGGCTGCCCGTGATCGAGGACGACGGCATCGCGGTGCGCCTCATCCTGGGCGACCTGCTCGGGCTTTCGTCCCCCGTCGAGATCCTCTCGCCGACGTTCTACGCCGACGTCTCGCTTTCGCGCGGGCGCCGCTTCGCGCTGCCTTCGGAGCCCGACGAGCGCGCGATGTACGTGGTGGAAGGCGTGGTCGAGCTCGCGGGCCACACGCTGGGCGCGGGCGAGATGCGGGTCTTCGAGGCGGGCATGGAGGTGCTCGTCGAAAGCCACGTCGGCGCGCGCTTCGTGATCTTCGGCGGAAGCCCGCTCGAAGGGCCGCGCCACGTGTGGTGGAACTTCGTGTCGAGCCGCAAGGAGCGCATCCGCCAGGCGGCCGAGGACTGGAAGGCCGGGCGCTTCGCGCCGGTTCCGGGCGAGAGCGAGTTCATCCCGCTGCCGGAGAAGGCGCCGGGCGTGGTCGATTACCCCTGAGCGCTCAGAGCGACTCGTAAGCGGCGCGCACTTCGTCTTCGCCGTACGCGCGCTCGAGGCGCCGCACCGTGAAGTGGCCGCGGGCCATGTCCTGGTAGTGGCCGATGAAGACCGTGTTCACGAGGGCTCCGCCCGCCGCGCCGAGGATCGGCACGGCCTGCGCCGCGGCCTTCTCCGACACGACGATCCCGAAGCGCGCGCCGATGAGCGCGATCAGCCGCACGAGGGCCGGCGCGCCGCCCTTGGCGAGGCCCTTCTGCGCGAGGTGCTTCGAGGCCTCGGTGACGGCCGCGGCCAGCGCCGAGCGCACCGCGAAGTAGCCCGATTCCGCGGGATCGTCGCGCCGGTCGCGCGGACTGCCGAGCGCGAAGACGGTGAGGCAAGCGAGCTTCGTTTCGGTCTCGCGCGGATCCTCGCCGTTCGCGGCGGCGATGTCGGCGATGGAGCGCAGCATGAGCGTCGTGGAAACCGGCAGCTCGACCGCGAGGGCGGGAAGCCCGAACGCCCCGCCCGCGGCGCCAGTGAGCGCCGCCGCGAGGCGATGCAGGCCGTCGCGCGGCGCCGCGCCGCGGCGCGAGCCGAGCGACTTCACCGCGACCGCGAGCGCCCGCTGCAGCGCCGCCTGCGTCGCGGAATGCACCGTCGCCTGCACGCCCGGGGGCAGCATCTTCATGCCTTTCTCCACGGGGGAACCGGCGAGCGCGGAGAGCCTCGCGGCGATACCGGGGTTCTCGAGCGCCTGCTTCGCGCTCCCGAGCTCTTCGAGGGCTTGTTTCGTCAAAGGCATGGAGGAACCACTTGGATCGGATAAAAGCATCCGTGTTCACCCGGGGTTCGCCGATTTTCCCGCTATTCCCCGAGGTACGCCTCCCGCACGCGCGGATCGGTGAGCAGCGAGGCGGCCGGGCCCGAGAGGGTGACCAATCCGCCTTCGAGCACGTACCCCCGATGGCTCGATTCCAGCGCGAGGCGCGCGTTCTGCTCGACGAGAAGGAGCGTCACGCCCTCGGCGGCGATGGCGCGGATCACCTCGAAGATCTTCTCCACCATGAGCGGCGCGAGGCCCATGCTTGGCTCGTCGAGGAGGAGCAGCTTCGGGCGGCTCATGAGGGCGCGGGCGATGGCGAGCATCTGCTGCTCGCCGCCGG
Organism: Usitatibacter sp.; assembly: GCA_036377935.1. Taxonomy (GTDB): domain Bacteria; phylum Pseudomonadota; class Gammaproteobacteria; order Burkholderiales; family Usitatibacteraceae; genus Usitatibacter. Next base: position 2,647 of record DASUXK010000379.1, on the reverse strand, counting down.
AGAGCGTCCCCGCCGTCTGGCGGCGCCGCTCGGCCAGGCGCGGGAAGAGCCCATAGGCGCGGTCCACATCCGCGCGCACCGCGGCCCGGTCGTTGCGCGCGTAGGCGCCCATCGCGAGGTTCTCCTCGATGGTGAGCTGCGGGAACACGCCGCGGCCTTCGGGCACCAGCGCGAGCCCGCGGCGCGCGATATCGTGCACGCGCAGCTTCGCGATCTCCTCGCCGTCGTAGCGGATGCGGCCGGCGGCGGCGCGCACGAGGCCCGTGATCGCACGCAGCGTGGTCGTCTTGCCCGCGCCGTTCGCGCCGATGAGGCACACGGTCTCGCCGCGCTCGACGGCGAGGTCGATGCCCTTCACCGCGCGGATCCCGCCGTACGCGACCTCGATCTTCTCGAGGGCGAGGAGGCTCACGTCGCCGCATCCTCCCGCGGCTTGCCGAGGTAGGCCGCGATCACCCGCGGGTCGCGCTGGATCTCCTTCGGCACGCCCTCGGCGATCTTGCGGCCGTAATCGAGCACGAGCACGCGATCGCACAGGCCCATCACGAGGCGCACGTCGTGCTCGATGAGGAGGATCGTGACGCCGTCGGCGCGGATCGATTCGAGGAGCTTGCGCAGCTCCACCTTTTCCGTCGCGTTCATGCCCGCCGCGGGCTCGTCGAGCGCGAGCAGCCGCGGCTCGGTCGCGAGCGCCCGGGCGATCTCCAGGCGCCGCTGGTCGCCGTACGAGAGGTGGCGCGCGAGCTCGTTGGCGCGAGCCGCGATGCCGACGTAGCGCAGCAGCTCGTGCGCGCGCCGCTCGATGGCGGCCTCCTCGGCGCGGGTGCGCGCATCGCGGAAGATCGCGCCCACGACGCCCGCGCGCGTGCGCACGTGCCGGCCGATCATCACGTTCTCGAGCGCGCTCAGGTTCGCGAAGAGGCGGATGTTCTGGAAGGTGCGGGCGATGCCGAGGCTCGCGATGCGATCGGGCGCGGGGTCCGCGAGCGCGGCGCCCTGGAACCGAATGCTGCCCTCGTCCTGGCGATAGATGCCCGTGAGGACGTTGAAGAGCGTGGTCTTGCCCGCGCCGTTGGGCCCGATGAGGCCGTAGATCTCGCCCGCCGCGATGGAGAAGCCGACGCCCGAGAGCGCGGTGAGGCCGCCGAAGCGCTTGCCGATGCCCTCGACCTCGAGGATCGGCGCGGCGGCCGCGGCGCTCGCGATCGGCTCAGAGCTCATCTTCGGGCGCCGCGAGCTCGCGCTTGCGCACGGCCGAGGGGAGGATGCCGGCGGGACGGAAAAGCATCATCACCACCATGGCGAGGCCGAAGAGGAGCATCCGGATCACCTCCGGATCCATCGCGCGGCCGAAGAGCATGCGCTCGACCGGCTCCACGGTGTAGCGAAGGATCTCCGGCACGAAGGTGAGCAGCACCGCCCCGAGGATGACGCCCCAGATGTTGCCCATGCCGCCCAGGACCACCATCGAGAGCACCATGACGCTCTGCGTGAGGACGAAGCTCTCGGGGCTGATGAAGTTCTGCATCGCGGCGAACATGCCGCCCGCCACGCCGCCGAACGAGGCGCCCATCGCGAAGGCGAGGAGCTTCATGTTGCGCGTGTTGATGCCCATGGAGCGCGCGGCGAGCTCGTCCTCGCGGATCGCCTCCCACGCGCGGCCGATGCGCGAATCCTGCAGGCGCAGGTTCACGACGATCACCCCGATCAGCACCACGAGCAGGAAGTAGTAGTACTTGATGGTGCCGGAGAATGCGAGCCCCGCGAAATTCGTCGAACGGCCGAAATCCAGCCCCATCACGTGGATCGAATCGATCGACCAGATTCCCTTCGGCCCGTTGGTGAGGTTGAAGGGCTCGGAGAGGTTGTTGAGGAAGATGCGGATGATCTCCCCGAAGCCGAGCGTGACGATCGCGAGGTAGTCGCCGCGCAGCTTCAGCGTGGGCGCGCCGAGCAGCACGCCGAAGAGGCACGCGACCGCCGCGCCGATGGGAAGGATGGCCCACCACGGCCAGTGCACGTCGAAGTGCGGCGAGGCGAGGAGCGCATACACGTACGCACCCACGGCGTAGAAGGCGATGTAGCCGAGGTCCAGCAGCCCCGCGAACCCGACGACGATGTTGAGCCCCAGGGCGAGCATCGTGAAGAGGATGGCGAAGTTGGTGATGCGCACCCACGCCGTGCCCACCGCGGCGAGGGCGAACGGCAGCGCGAGGAGGGCGGCGGCGATCAGGGCGATGCCGATCCATTTCGCCTTCGGATTCTTCCGGATCTGAGGCAGGATGCCCATGGATGGCGTGGCCCTTAGCGATCAAGCCCGGTCGCCGACGCGCTCGCCCAGCAGGCCCGAGGGCCGGAAGACGAGCACCAGGATCAGCACGATGAAAGCGTAGACGTCCTTGTAGTTGCTGCCGAAGAGGTTCGACTCGGGGCTCGCCGCGCACACGTCCGCGAAGCCCGGCAGGTAATGGTTGAGGAAGCACACGTTGGTCCAGTCGCCCACGTAGCCCGCGCCGAGGGACTCGATGAGCCCCATCAGCACGCCGCCCAGCACCGCGCCGGGGAGGTTGCCGATGCCGCCCAGCACCGCGGCCGAGAAGGCCTTCAGCCCGAGGAGGAAGCCCATCTGGTAGTGCGCGATGCCGTA
>DASUXK010000378.1:0-2290 GCA_036377935.1 Usitatibacter sp. | reverse complement strand
AGGCCGTTGGCCTTTGCGTTCCTGATCCGCAGGTAGACGTCCACCTTGCGGTTCGACTGCACGCCATAGTTGCGCTCGAGGAAGGGCGCCGCGCCGTAGCCCCATCCCGCGGCCTGGCCCTGGTAGACGAGCTTCTTCTCGCATCCCACGCCCGAAGCGGTCGGGAAGAGCTCGATCTGCTTGGTCGAGTTCTGCGGGATCGAGGTGGTCCGGCCGAGCGTGTAGAGGTGATACTCGAAGAACGCCTTCTCCTGGAATCCCGCCACCTTCGCCTCCGCGGCGAGGGCGCGCGGCGCCTCGGGCACCGCGTAGCCGCGCGGCGCGGCGCGATGCACGTCGCCCGCCACCAGCTTCACGCTCGCGTCCGGGAACGAGGCGCCCGACTGGTTCACGATCGTGACCCAGGCGCCCACGTCCACGCGGCACGCGCCCGGACGGGGCTCGGAGTAGGCGAGGTTGTAGTCGGCCCACCAGGTCATCCCGCCGGTCTGGTAGCTGAAGCGCGTGCGATGCACGCCCGAGTGACGCGCATCCACCGCCCACGCGAGCGCGGGCTTGCTCACGAGCCCGCCGGGAAGCTCGGGCAGCTTCACGCCCGAGTAGCTGCCGAGGATGCGCACGCTGCCGTCGGGCTGCTGCAGCGTGAGCCCGCCCTGGGTGGTGAGGAGCTTGCCCGGGATCGTCTCCACGCCCGTGCCGCGCGGCTGCTCCACCGTGATCTCCCGGCCGAGGTAGCGCGAGAGGAGCTTCGCGCCGCTCGTGAGGTCGAACTCGAAGCTTTGCTCGACCACGCGCGTGCCGGCCGGGTCGGTGAGCGAGGTGAACGCGACGGTGGTGGGATCGATCAGCGCGGGCACGTCGTCGACGCGCAGGGTGTTGCGCCCGGCCACGAGCGGGAAGCGGCGCTCCTCGCGCACGACGGCGTAGCCGGGCAGCGTGGCGCCGGATTCGCCGGCGGCGGCGAGCGAGCGCGCGTCGAGGGATCCGGGCGCGGCGCTCGAGTAGATGGTGAGGGCCTCCCCGGCGCTCGCGAGCGCGGGGACGAGGGCCGCGAGCGCGGCGACGAGCGGGCGGATCGGATGCATGGCGGTTCCTTTCGCGAGGGTCACCCTCCGTGGAACGAGGGCGGGGCGCGAAAGGGTTCGGCGCGGGCCGGTATACTGGAAGCATGAAATTCCAGGGCACCGAGACCTACGTCGCCGACGAGGAGCTCAAGCTCGCGGTGAACGCGGCGATCACGCTGGGCCGCCCGCTCCTCGTGAAGGGCGAGCCGGGCACCGGCAAGACGATGCTCGCCGAGGAGGTGGCGCGCGCGCTCGGCAAGCCCCTCTACCAGTGGCACATCAAGTCGACCACCAAGGCGCAGCAGGGCCTGTACGAGTACGACGCCGTCTCGCGGCTGCGCGACTCGCAGCTCGGCGACGCGCGCGTGGGCGACATCGCGAACTACATCGTGAAGGGCGTGCTGTGGCAGGCGTTCGAGTCGCCGGAGCAGGCCGTGGTGCTGGTCGACGAGATCGACAAGGCCGACATCGAGTTCCCCAACGACCTGCTGCGCGAGCTCGACCGCATGGAGTTCCACGTGTACGAGACGCGCGAGACGATCCGCGCGCGCCACCGGCCGATCATCTTCATCACGTCGAACAACGAGAAGGAGCTGCCCGACGCGTTCCTGCGCCGCTGCTTCTTCCACTACATCCGCTTCCCCGACAAGGAGGCGATGCAGGCGATCGTCGACGTGCATTTCCCCGGCATCAAGAAGCGGCTGGTGCAGGCGGCGATGGAGACCTTCTTCGGCATCCGCGAGATGCCGGGCCTCAAGAAGAAGCCCTCGACCTCCGAGCTCCTCGACTGGCTGAAGCTCCTCCTCGCCGAGGACATCCCGCCCGAGGCGCTTAAGAGCGACGGGCACCAGCCCGCGATCCCGCCGCTCTACGGCGCGCTCGTGAAGAACGAGCAGGACGTGCACCTCTTCGAGCAGCTGGTCTTCCTGCAGCGCCGCGGCGGATAGCCATGGCCGCGCGCCGCAAGGCCGCCACCCCGCGCACGCGCCGCGCCTCGCTCGCGCGCAGCCCGGCGACGCGCAACGAGCTGCGCCTGGCGGGGCTCGGCACCGCCGCGGTGATGCGCGCGACCGGCCGCGCGTGGAGCGAGTGGCTGGCGGTGCTCGACCGCGCCGGCGCGCGCGCGATGGGACACAAGGACATCGCGCTCCTCCTCAGCCGCCGGTTCGGCGTTCCCGACTGGTGGAGCCGGATGGTGACCGTGGGCTACGAGCAGGCGCGCGGGC
>DASUXK010000377.1:0-8425 GCA_036377935.1 Usitatibacter sp. | reverse complement strand
GCCGACCACGAGACGCAGCTCTTCGCGGTCTGGTACACCTACGATCCGGACGGCTCGCCCGCCTGGTTCGTCATTCCGGGCGGCACGCTCAGCGCCGACCGGCGAAGCTTCAACGGCGACCTCTACCGCACCACCGGTCCTTCGTACGCGATCCCGTTCGATCCGTCGAAATTCTCCATCACGAAGGTCGGCACGGCCTCGTTCGATTTCGCGCCGGCGGGCGGCGCTCCGGGCACGGCGCGCTTCACCTGGACGATGGGACCCACCACGCTCACTCGCACCATCGAGCGGCAGCCGTTCGGCAGCGACGCGCCCGATTGGGGAACCGACCGCACGGATATCTGGTGGAACTCGGCGGAATCCGGCTGGGGCCTCACGCTCGCCCAGCACGGCAACAACGTCTTCGGCGTGTGGTTCACGTACGCCGATTCCGGAAAGCCGCTCTTCGTGATCCTTCCCGGCGTCACCTTCACCGCGCCCGATACGTTCAACGGCGCGCTCTACACGACCACCGGCCCCGGCTACGACCGGGAGACGTTCGATCCCTCGCAGGTGCGCGTCACGCCCGTCGGCAACGCCACGCTGCGCTTCACCGGCGACACCGGCACCTTCACCGCGACGGTGAACGGCGTCACGCAGGTGAAGGCGATCGCGCGCCAGCCCTTCGGCAACGCACGACCGGCGCCGATCGGCAAGCGCCTCCTCGCCTCGCGCGGCGTCTGGGCGACCTTCGACCGGCGTGGCTGGCCCAATGGCTACTACAGCGGCGACATGATCCGGATGCTGGAGCGCTACGACGCCGAGCTGGCCGCATCGATCGGCGCGGCGAACGTGAAGCCTACCGTCGGCGCCGAGATCTCTTCGCAGCTCGACAGGATGAAGGCGATGGGAGTCGAAACGCTCACGCTCGAGTTGCGGGCGACCGACGCGACGTACACCGGTCCTCCCGTCCCGCCGAGCTGCAACGTGCCGCCGGCGCTCGGTCTCCTGTACCCGCAGCCGACGGCCGCCGAGCTCGCCAACCTTCCCAAATTCCTCGACCTCGCGCGGGCGCACGGGATGCGCGTGCTGCTGGTGCTGAACAGCACGCACATGGAGGAGCCGGCGCCGCGGCCGAACGCGCAGGCGTGGCTGGGCGCCATCATCCGCGCGGTGAAGGACCATCCGGCGCTGGACACCATCGTCTTCGGCGGGGACCGCCACGTGATCGCCAATCCGGATGGATCGACGCGCTGCGGCGTCCCGGCCGAGGCGCCGCTGTGGCTCGGCTCCACGTCCTACGCCGGCGCGTACGTGGAGTGGGCGATCGGATACGGCCTCTCGCAGGGGGTGGCGCCGCGCAAGCTCTCCGCGGAAGCGATCGTCGGCGACTACTTCGTGGACGCCCAGCCGCCCGCGGGCGCCGAGGCCGAGGGTGGTCACCTCTGGAGCCCGATCGGTGTCCTCGCGCGCATCTTCGACCATCTCGGCGTCGCTCCCGCCGATCGCACCTACGCGATCTCGTTCTACTCGCGCCGCAAGTGCGTGAACCCCAGCCACTTCGATATCGCGTGCGATGACGAGGACCCGCACGCGTGGGCGCAGGAGACGGCGCAGCGCGTCCGGGACGTGGTCGGCAGCGCGGCGCGCGTCGTCGCCGCGGAGTGGGGCGCGATGGAGCCGATCGCGTCGGATTGGCCGGCGGAGCGCGCGTTCGAAAGCCTCGCGCAGGTCATGGCGGCGAACGGCTTCGAGGGCGGCAGCTACTGGATCTGGACCGAAGGCGATGCGCAGAGCGAGGCGGACCCCGCACGCGTGGGAGAACCCGTGCGCCATCGCGGATTGGGCGACGTGTACAACCCCGTGCAGCGCGAGATGCAGGATGCCTACGGCTTCCACCTGGCGTCGATCGCGAACGGCTCGTTCGAATCGGGCGGGGCGACCGCGGCGGCATGGACCGGCGAGGGCGCGGGAACGGTGGCGCGCTTCCGGTTGGCGGACGAGCCCGGCCAGCCGGTCATCGCCACGCGCGGGAGCTATGCGCTTCGAATCGTCCCGGGCGGCGGCGCCAACGATCTCGTCACGGCGGCGAGCGATTCTCTCGAGGTCTCGCCGTCCACCGGATACACGACCACCGCCAACCTGCGCTTCCGCTGGAGCGGCGGAGGCGGCGTGGGATCTCGCAACCCTTCGCGTCCGCACGTCTTCCTGGCGGTCCGGTACTTCAAGCGCGACGGGAGCGTTTCTTCCGTCCGCGCGCAGGACGAACTGGATCTCTACGAGGAGGACTCCTCCGACGGCTTCGGGACTTTTCCGATGACGTACACCACGCCTTCGGACGCGCGCTCGGCGCGCATCGTCTTCGGGGTGGCGCGCAACGGCTTCGCGCAGCCGATCACGCTCGACGTGGACAACGTGCGCTGAGGATCATGAAGGCGCCTCGCCCCGTTCCCGCTTGAGCAGCAGGATGATCGCCGCGGGCAAGTGCACGAGCCCGAATCCCGAGAGGAAGACGAGCGCCGCCGGATACCCCGGCTCGGCGTAGTACCCGGCCGACACGAGCCCGAACGCCACGCCGATGAGCAACAGGATTCCGCGGGCGAGCAGCGTGCCGGAGCGCGTGGCCTCGAAGCGCGGCAGCCGCCACTGGGCATAGCCGGCAGCGAGAAGCAGGATGACGGTGAGCAGGGCGAGGACGCTGGCGCTCATGGATGCCTCCTTTCGACCGTTCCGCGTGTGAGGGCGGGGGCGGGGCGAGGTTCAACGCCGCGATCACCCTCACCCCGGGAGAGGAAGCACCCCCCGCGCTATAATTTCCGCTTCACCCGGTTGATCGCCATGCCGCAGACCCTCTTCGAAAAGCTCTGGTCCTCCCACGTCGTCCGCGAGGAAGCCGATGGCACCGCGCTCCTCTACATCGACCGCCATGTCATCCACGAGGTGACGAGCCCGCAGGCCTTCGAGGGCCTGGAGGTCGCGCATCGCAAGCCGTGGCGCGTGGGATCGATCGTGGCGACCGCGGACCACAACGTGCCCACCACGCATCGCGACGAGGGCATCGCCGATCCCATCTCCCGCCTGCAGGTGGAGACGCTCGACCGCAACGTCGACAAGTTCAACGTCAAGACCTACTTCGGCATGAAGGACCGGCGCCAGGGCATCGTGCACGTGATCGCGCCCGAGCAGGGCGCGGTGCTGCCCGGCATGACGGTGGTCTGCGGCGATTCGCACACCAGCACCAACGGCGCCTTCGCGGCGCTCGCGTGGGGCATCGGCACGAGCGAGGTCGAGCACGTGCTCGCCACGCAGACCATCGTGCAGAAGAAGTCGAAGTCCCTGCTCGTGAAGTGCGAGGGGGCGCTGCCCCCGGGCGTGACCGCCAAGGACCTCGTGCTCGCGATCATCGGCAAGATCGGCACCGCGGGCGGCACCGGCTACGCCATCGAGTTCGGCGGCTCCACGGTGCGCGCGCTCTCGATGGAAGGCCGCATGACGATGTGCAACATGGCGATCGAGGCGGGCGCGCGCGCCGGCATGGTCGCCGTGGACGACAAGACCCTCGAGTACCTGCGCGGCCGTCCCTACGCGCCGCAGGGCGAGCAGTGGGATCGCGCCGTCGCGTACTGGAAGACGCTCGTCTCGGATGCGGGCGCCCGCTTCGACAAGGTGGTCGAGATCGATGCGACGAAGCTCAAGCCCCAGGTCACGTGGGGCACGTCGCCCGAGATGGTCGTCTCCGTCGAGGACCGCGTGCCCGACCCCGAGACCGAGAAGGACCCGGTGAAGCGCGACGCCATGGAACGCGCGCTCACCTACATGGGCCTCGAGCCCAACACGCCGATCACCGCCATCAAGGTCGACAAGATCTTCATCGGCTCGTGCACCAACTCGCGCATCGAGGACCTGCGCGCCGCCGCGAAGGTCGTGAAGGGCCGGCGCGTGGCGAAGAACGTGCGGCTCGCGTTGGTGGTCCCCGGTTCCGGCCTCGTGAAAGCCCAGGCCGAGAAGGAAGGCCTCGACCGCGTCTTCAAGGAGTCGGGCTTCGAGTGGCGCGACGCGGGCTGCTCGATGTGCCTCGGCATGAACGACGACAAGCTCTCCCCGGGCGAGCGTTGCGCATCGACTTCCAACCGCAACTTCGAGGGCCGGCAGGGCGCGGGCGGACGCACGCATTTGGTGAGCCCGGAGATGGCGGCCGCCGCCGCGATCGCCGGGCACTTCGTCGACGTCCGGCGCGGCTAGCGCCTTCGCGGCCGGGCGAACGCCTCGGCGGGGTTTTTCACGCCCGCCCGGCGCTCAGGACTCGCAGTGCGAGTCGATCGATTCGTCCTCGTGCATCTCCACCACGCATTCGAGGCCGTCGGGCGCGTCGAGCTGCAGGTGGATCGGGCGCATGACGACCACCGTGCGGCTGCCGTCGCCGCGCAGCGTCTCGGCGATCCGCCAGCCGTCTTCCTCACGAAGTCCGCGCGCATCCATCTCGCGGCGCAGGTAGGCCCGGGCCTGCGCGCACCGCTCGGCGAAGGTCTGGGCGAGATCGATTTCGTGGGCCATGGCGGTAACGATAACCACCGGTCCGGCCGGACTATGCAGGAGGGCAGCACCCTCCGGCGTCATCCCGTGGCTCGCCGCGTTGTAGGTGCTCCGGTCGCCGTCCGTGGCTGCCCGCCCGCTATAATCCCCGTTTCCCCCGCGCGCATCACGTCCATGGAGAAATTCACCGTTCACACGGGCCTCGTCGTCCCGCTCGACCGCGAAAACGTCGACACCGACGCGATCATCCCGAAGCAGTTCCTGAAGTCCATCAAGCGCACCGGCTTCGGGCCGCACCTCTTCGACGCCTGGCGCTACCGGGATGTCGGCGAGCCCGGCATGGATCTGTCGAAGCGCAAGCCCAACCCGGACTTCGTGCTGAACCAGCCGCGCTACCAGGGCGCGACGATCCTCCTCGCGCGCAAGAACTTCGGCTGCGGCTCCTCGCGCGAGCACGCGCCCTGGGCGCTGCAGCAGTACGGCTTCAAGGCGGTCATCGCGCCCTCGTTCGCCGACATCTTCTTCAACAACTGCTTCAAGAACGGGCTGCTCCCCATCGTCCTGCACGACTTCCAGGTCGACCACCTCTTCAACGAGGTCGCGGCGAAGAACGGCTACCGGCTCACGATCGACCTGCCCGCGCAGACGGTCACCGCCGCGGGCGAGAAGCCGATGAACTTCGACATCGATCCCACGCGCAAGGAGCACCTGGTGAACGGCTGGGACGAGATCGGCCTCACGCTCCGGCATGCGGACGCGATCCGCGAGTACGAGGAGAAGCGCAAGCGGGCCGAGCCCTGGATCTTTTCCTGACCCCATGAAGATCGCACTCCTCGCCGGCGACGGCATCGGGCCCGAGATCCTCACGGAGGCGAAGAAGGTCCTCGAGGTCCTGCGCAAGGAAGGCCTGCCCATCGAGACCGAGGAAGCGCTCGTGGGCGGCGCCGCGTACGACAAGACCGGAGATCCGCTTCCCGACGCCACGCTCGACCTCGTGAAGAAGGCCGACGCCGTGCTCTTCGGCGCGGTCGGCGGCCCGAAGTACGACACGCTCCCCCGCGACAAGCGTCCGGAGAAGGCGATCCTGGGCCTGCGGAAGGAATGCGACTTCTTCGCGAACCTGCGCCCCGCCACCGTGTTCCCCGAGCTCGCCGACGCCTCGACGCTCAAGCCCGAGGTCGTGAGCGGCCTGGACATCATGATCGTGCGCGAGCTCACGGGCGACATCTACTTCGGCCAGCCGCGCGGCGTGAGCGGCGCCAAGGGCGAGCGCGTCGGCATCAACACGATGCACTACACCGAGCCGCAGATCCGCCGCATCCTGCACGTGGGCTTCAAGACCGCCCGCGCGCGCGGCAAGCGCCTCACGAGCATCGACAAGATGAACGTCCTCGAGACGACCCAGCTCTGGCGGGACGTCGCGGAGGAGATCAAGGCCGAATACCCGGACGTCGCCCTTTCGCATATGCTTGTGGACAACTGCGCGATGCAGCTCGTGCGCAACCCCCGGCAGTTCGACGTGATCGTCACGGGCAACATGTTCGGGGACATCCTCTCGGACGAGGCCTCGATGCTCACGGGCTCGATCGGGATGCTGCCCTCGGCCTCGCTCGACGCGAACGGCAAGGGGCTGTACGAGCCGATCCACGGCTCGGCGCCGGACATCGCGGGCAAGGGGCTCGCCAATCCGCTGGCGATGATCCTTTCCATGGCGATGATGTTCCGCTACACGTTCGGCAACGCCGGAATGGCGGACCGCATCGAGAAGGCGGTGCGCTCGGCGCTGGCCTCGGGCCTGCGCACGGGCGACATCGCGGGCAAGGGCGAGAAAACCGCCGGCACTTCGCAGATGGGCGAAGCGGTGGTCAAGGCATTGTGAAAGGCACGGACATGAAGAGCGTAGGTTTCATCGGCTGGCGCGGGATGGTGGGCTCGGTGCTCATGGAGCGCATGCGCGAGGAGGGCGATTTCGCCTCCATCGATCCCGTCTTCTTCACCACCTCCAACGTGGGCGGCCCCGGGCCCTCCATCGGCAAGGCCGTCGGCCCGCTCAAGGACGCGAACGACATCGCCGAGCTGAAGAAGCACGGGATCCTCGTGAGCTGCCAGGGCGGCGACTACACGAAGGCGATCCACCCGAAGCTGCGCGCGGCGGGCTGGGACGGCTACTGGATCGACGCGGCCTCGGCCCTGCGCATGGAGAAGAACGCCGTCATCGTGCTCGATCCGGTGAACAAGCCGGTGATCGACCAGGCGCTCGCCTCGGGCATCAAGGACTACATCGGCGGCAACTGCACCGTGAGCCTCATGCTCATGGCGATCGACGGGCTCCTGCGCGCGGACCTGGTCGAATGGGTGAGCGCGATGACCTACCAGGCCGCCTCGGGCGCCGGCGCGCAGAACATGCGCGAGCTCCTGCAGCAGATGGGCGAGGTGCACTTCGCCGCGAAGGCGCTGCTCGACGATCCGGCCTCCGCCATCCTCGAGATCGACCGCGAGGTCGCCGGGATCCTGCGCGACGAGGGCTTCCCGACGCAGCACTTCGGCGTCCCGCTCGCCGGCAGCCTCCTGCCCTGGATCGACACGGACCTGGGCAATGGCCAGAGCCGCGAGGAGTGGAAGGGGCACGCCGAGTCCAACAAGATCCTCGGGCGCGAAGCGCAGCCGGTGCAAGTCGATGGCCTGTGCGTGCGCGTGGGCGCCATGCGCTGCCACAGCCAGGGCCTCACCATCAAGCTCAAGCGCGACGTCCCCCTCGAGGAGATCGAGAAGCTCCTCGCCGGCGCCAATCCGTGGGCGAAGGTGGTGCCCAACAAGCGCGAGGAGACGTTGAAGCGCCTCACCCCGGTCGCCGTCACGGGCACCCTGGACGTGCCGATCGGACGGTTGCGCAAGCTGCGCATGGGCGGCGAGTATCTGTCGGCGTTCACCGTCGGCGACCAGTTGCTCTGGGGCGCCGCGGAGCCATTGCGGCGAATGCTGGGCATCGTCCTCTCGGCCCGCGTCCCGGCCCGCGCGGTGGCATAAGAGTGTTTCAAATGCCAAAAACCGCTTGAAGATCGACCCGTTCGGGCGATAATGTGAAGGACCGGCTGAGGTTGCAACAATAAACCCCTGATGTTACGCTGCATTTCAGTTGTCATCGGGCGGGGATGGGAGAACGATGAAGATCATCAATAGCGGGGTGGCGTTCGCGCTCGTGCTGGGAGCTTCGCTCGCGGCGAACGCGGCGGGCCTCGGCAAGCTGACCGTCAATTCCGCGCTCGGGCAGAACCTGAACGCCGAGATCGACCTGGTCTCGCTCAGCGCGGGCGAGGCCGAGGTCATGAACGCGCGCGTGGCGCCGCCCGACTCGTATCGCGAGGCGCATATCGAATACTCCCCGGTGCTGCGCCTGCTGCGCTTCTCGGTGGAGAAGCGCAACAACGGCCAGTCGTACCTCAAGATCACGAGCATCGGCCCGATCAACGAGCCGTTCCTCGATGCGCTGATCGAAGTGTCGTGGCCCGCCGGGAAGCTCCAGCGCGAATACCCCATCCTCCTCGATCCGCCCGGCTACGCGCAGATGAAGGTCGCGGCGCCCACCGTCGCGGCCGCCCCAGCGGCGGCGGCGGAGCCTGCGAAGCCCGCCGCCTCGACCGAAACGCCGCCGGCCGAAACGCCGGCGGTGCCGTCTTCGACGGCCCCCGAATCGCCCGCGCCCGCCGTCACCGCGGATTCCGGCACGCCCTCGGCCCAGGCCGAGATGCAGGCGAGCGGCGCCGCCGCGCCCGCGTCGGACACCTACGGTCCCGTCGAGAAGGGCGAGTACCTCTCGAAGATCGCCTCGCAGGTGAAGCCGGCGGAGGTGAGCCTCGAGCAGATGCTCGTGGCCCTCTACCGCGAGAACCAGAAGGCGTTCTCGGGCAACAAC
>DASUXK010000376.1:0-3089 GCA_036377935.1 Usitatibacter sp. | reverse complement strand
CTCGAACGCGCGCGTCTGCTCGGCGAGCTCGGCATAGGCGGTCTGCGCCGAGAGGGGAAGCTCCGTATAGCGCATGGTTGCTAAACAGTCTACAGATCTGTTTAGCAACCGGCAACAACAAGGGCGGCCCGCTACTTCTTCGTGAAATCCCCCGCCTTGAACACGCTCACCTTCGCCGGATCGATGTACTTGCGGAAGGCCGCGTTCACCTGCTCGAGCGTGAGGGCGCGGATCTTCGCTTCCTGGTCCTTGCTGAACTGGAAGGTGCGCCCGAGGTAGAGGTAATCCGCCCACGCGGCGGCGAGCACGCCGTCCTGCGAGCGGTTCTGCGCGCGGATCTGCAGGATGCCGGACTTCGCCGCATCGAGCTCGGCCTGCGTGAAGCCGTCCTTGAGGGCCCGGGCGAGCTCCTCGCGGAATGCCGCCTCGACCTTCGCCGTGTTCTGCGGCGCGGAGATCGCGTACACGTTCCACGAGGACGCGCGATCGATGGAGCCCACGCCGAGCTGGGTGCCCACGCCGTAGGAGAGCCCTTCCTTCTGCCGGATGCGGCTCATCAGGCGCGAATCGAAGCCCGCGCCGCCGCCGAAGATGTAGTCGGCCATGTAGAGCGCGGGGAAGTCGGGATCGTCGTCGCGCATCTCGATGTTCTCGCGCGCGAGGAAGACCGCGTTCTCCTTGTCCGGAGTCTCGATGGTCTTCTCGACGGCGGGGATGTCGCGGTAATCGCTCTTCACCTGCTCGAAGGGCACCTTGGGCTCCCAGCCCGCGAAGAGCGTGCGAAGCTGCGCCTCGACCTTCGCCTCGTCTAAGTCGCCCACGATCGCGATGTCGGCGGGATCGGCGCCGTAGAACTCGTCGTGGAAGCGCTTCGCGTCCTCGAGCTTCGCGTTCCTCGCGTGCTCGAGCGTCTCCTCGAGCGAGGGCGAGTGGCGCCAGTCGCCCTTGGGATAGATGTTGAAGGCCTGGGAAAGCGCATCGCCCGCGCGCGCCGAGGGCTCCGAGAGCTGCGACTGGATGCCGGTGATGAGCTGCGTGCGGAGTTGCTCGAACTCGGCGGGATCGAAGCGCGGCTTCTTGAGCACCTCGGCCACCAGGGCGAGCGCGCCCTCGAGGTTGGGTCCCGTGGTCTGGAAGCTCGCGCCGGGGCCGGAGATGCGTCCCGAGACCTTGAGGCGCTCGAGCGCGTCGGAAAGCTCGCCGCGCGTGAGCCGCTCGGTGCCGCGGGAGAGCATCTGCCCGGCGAAGGCGGCGTTCGTGCGCTGGCCGAAGAGCGCCTTCTCGTTGCCGATGTGCAGCTGGATCGCGACGTTCACGGTCTGGCCGCGGTTCTTCTTCGCGAGGAGCGCCACCTTCACGGGACCGATCTGCAGGCGCTTCGTGCGCGCGTCGATGTTGTCCTGCGACGGGTCGAACGCCTCGGCCTGGCTGCCTTCGGCCTTGCCCTTGAAGTCCTTCATCACCTCGGCGATGGGCGGCGTGGCGGGGATCTCGGCGCGCTGCGGCTCGTCCTCGGGCAGGAAGAGGCCCGTGGTGCGGTTGTCGCGCTTGAAGTATTCGCGCGACACGCGCTGCACGTCCTCGGCGGTGATCTTCGGCACGCGGTCGCGCGCGAGGAAGAAGAGCCGCCAGTCGCCGAGCGCGATGTACTCGGACATCTCCACGCCGATCGCCTCGTGGTTGGCGAGCGTCTTCTCGGCCGCGTTGAGCATCGCGATGCGCGCGCGCTCCATCTCCTCGGCGCTCGGCGGCTGCGCGCCGAAGCCCTCGACCACCTTCGCCAGGGCCTCCTTCACCGGCTCGATGGGCGCGCCCTTCTTCACGACGGCGCCCGCGATCTCCAGGCCCGGGTCGTGCCCCATGAGCGGATAGGAGAACACCTGGGAGGCGAGCCCCGTCTCGACGAGCGCCTTGTGAAGGCGCCCGGTCGGCACCTGGCCGAGGATGAAGTCCGCGAAGGCGATGGCGTCGGAATCGGGGTGCAGGCTCGAGGGCACGTGGTAGCCCATGGCGACGATCTGGATGTCGCCCTTGCGGCGCACCGTGAACTCGCGATTGCCGTCCTGCGTGGGCTCCACCGTCCAGAACACCGGCCGCTGCAAGGTCGGCTTCGGGATCGGCCCGAAGCTCTTCGCGATGTCGGCGAGCGCCTTCTGCGGATCGAACTTGCCCGCCACGAGGAGGACCGCGTTATCCGGCTGGTAGTAGAGGTGGTAGAAGGCCTGCAGGTGCGGGATGTCGACGTTCTCGATGTCGCTCTTGTTGCCGATCGTGGAGCGCCCATAGGCATGCCAGTCGTAGGCGACGCTCTGCATGCGCTTCAGGAGCACCGAGAACGGCGAGTTCTCGCCCTTCTCGTATTCGTTGCGCACGACCGTCATCTCGCTGTCGAGGTCCTTGCGCGAGATGAAGGAGCTCACCATGCGGTCGGCCTCGAGCCCCAGCGCCCAGGCGAGGTTGTCGTCGCTCGCCTCGAAGATCTCGTAGTAGTTGGTGCGGTCGAGCCACGTGGAGCCGTTGAAGCGCACGCCGCGCTTGTTGTACTCCTGGTCGATGTGCGGATGCGTGGGCGTGCCCTTGAACATCAGGTGCTCGAGGAGGTGCGCCATGCCCGTCTCGCCGTAGTTCTCGAAGCGGCTGCCGACGAGGTACGTGATGTTCACGGTGATCGTGGGCTTGGACGGGTCGGGGAAGAGCAGGACCTTGAGCCCGTTCGGCAGGCGGTACTCGGTGATGCCCTCGACCTCGGTCACCTTCCTGATGGCGGAGACGGGGATCGGCGGCCCGAGCTTCACGTCGAAGGCGGCGTGCTGGACCGTCTCGGTGGAGGGCGGGGCGAGCTCCGCGGGGACGGGTTCCTTCGCCGAAGCGAGCGACGGCACGAAGGCGAGCAAGGCTGCCGCAAGGGATGCGGCGACGGAGCGGGGAATGCGCATGGTGGCGGGAGGGGGGCGGCGGTAAGAGCCGATTATCGCAAAGGGCGGTAAGAACTTTCCGACAGCGAAAGGGCGGATCGGTTGCGAGAAGCGCTCCCTCTCCCTTGGGAGAGGGCCGGGGCGAGGGTCAACCCAGCCGTCGCCGTCTCGCTT
>DASUXK010000375.1:0-2014 GCA_036377935.1 Usitatibacter sp. | reverse complement strand
CCACGTCCTGCGCGGCGGCGAGCGGGTCGCGGTGTACCCGATGTTCGAGGCGCTCGACATCGCCCCGCTCGTGCGCCTGCGCCCGCGTCCCCTGCGCGACCCGCGCTTCGTCGCCGACACGCACCTCGGAAAGCTCGCGCGCCACCTGCGCATGGCGGGGTTCGACACGCTGTACGGCAACGACTGGGACGACGACCGGATCGTCGCGCTTTCGCGATCGGAGCGGCGCACGATCCTCACGCGCGACCGCGCGATGCTGCGCCGGCGCGAGGTCGAGCGCGGGTACTGCGTGCGCGCGGTGCGCAGCGAAGAGCAGCTCGCCGAGGTGGTCGGGCGGTTCCAGCTCGAGGGGCTGGTGCGTCCCTTCACCCGCTGCCGCGAGGACAACGCGCCCCTCGAGGAAGTGGCCGCGGAGGCCGTGAGCGATCGGGTGCCGGAGAAGGTGCGTGCGCTCTACACGCGCTTCAAGCGCTGCCCGGCGTGCGGGCGCGTCTACTGGGAAGGGAGCCACTACGACCGCATGAGCCGCGTGATCGCCCGGTTGCGGGGTGACCCGCGGCTCGCGGCAAGTGCGGAATAGTCGCGTTGCGCCCGCGGGGGGGCGAGGGGCAGAATAACCGCGTTTCAAAGGAAGAAAAACCAGGAGGAACCGCATGACCCCGGCATGGCGACGCGCCCTCGCGCGCTCCTTCGCGACGATCCTGATCCTCGGAGGGGCGCGCCTCGCGCTCGCCCAGGAGGAGCCGCTTCCGGACTTCGTCGGCGTCGGCGGCGCGGACCTCGCCTCCGGCCAGCTCTACTTCCAGTGCAACGGCTCGCCCACCTGCGTCGGCGAGTTCGCCATCGTCAAGCAGGATGCGGGCTGCTCCACGCCCATCGGCTTCGCGGGCACGATCCAGATCACCGTGCCGGACATCTCCGTGGCGGGACCGGTGAGCGGCAGCGGCACCCTCGTGGCGAACTGGGACTGGGAGCACCTGGCGGACGGCACGTGCGTTCCCTCCGAGGGGCCGACGACGACCAGCACGATCTCGTTCAGCGGGACCTCGGACGGATATACGGCGCAGGTGACGTACACGGTGACCGGCGACGGAAAGGTGCACCAGGTGGCCGGGACGCTCGTCCGGCCCTCCCTCACACCGCCTTCCAGCCCGCCGCCGTTCCAGCTCACGGTGGACAAGAACATCACGCCCACGACGGCGAACGCGACGGCGCAGATCCAGCCGCCGGCCGCCGACATCGGCAAGACGGTGAGCGTGTACGTCTTCGCGTTCGCGCCGCGCTCGCTCGTGAAATCGGCCGCGGCCCTGGCGCGCAAGGACGACGCCGGCGGCTGCGAGCTCGCGCAATACGACCCGCAGACCGGCGAGCTTCGCTCCGCCTCCTCCTCGAGCCTCACGGCCGCATTCACCGGCACGCTCACCGCGCAGGGCCAGTCGGTGACGATCCTCAACAACGCCTCGACGCCTTCGGTCGCGGGCGCGACGTTCTTCGTGGGCTACGGATCCGACGCGCAGACGATGATCGGGCAGGGCATCAACGCGAACGCCGTGCAGGTTCCCGGCGCGCAGCAGTGTCCCGCCGTGTTCCCGAAGCTGCCCGGGGCGCTGAGCGGGCTGTGGTACGCGGGCGCGCAGGAATCCGGCTGGGGCATCGACTTCACGCAACGCGAGAACCACGTCTTCGCCGCGTTCTATACCTACGATTCCGCCGGGCAGCCGAAGTGGTATTTCGCCTCCGATTGCCGCATGCCCGCGGCGAACGTCACAAGCGGCACCTGCAACGGGGATCTCTACGAGCTCACCGCCACGCCGCTCTTCGGCATCGGCTCGGGCGGCTCGCACAATCCCGTGACGGCAGCGGGCACCCTCAGCGTGAACTTTACCGACGCCTCGCACGCGACGATGAGCTACACCGTCGGAAGCGTCTCGCGCACCGTGCCGATCGAGCGGCAGCTGTTCGCGGGCGGCACCACCGCGCCGACGATCGACTACACCGACCTCTGGTTCGCGGG
>DASUXK010000374.1:0-3140 GCA_036377935.1 Usitatibacter sp. | reverse complement strand
GTCCAGCTCGGCCACCGCGTAGCGATTCAAGGGAGGCACGACGGAGATGCCGCGGGAAAAGACGGGAAGCGCGATCTCGAGGAGCTCCGCGCTATCGCGAATGCAGCCGTCGGTGACGATGCCGCCCAGCCCCGAGTAGAGCGCCTCATGGACCATGTTCTCGCCCATGAACCAGCAGTCCGCGGCGCCGGTGGCGACGACGAGGATCTCGCCCGGCGAGAGCGAGCGCATGATCTCGTACATGCTGCGCGTGACCGGGCGCTTCACCTGCTCCGAGGGCAGGTAGAGCATGGTGCGCGCGCGGCCCGTGAATTTCGTCGCCCGCGAGCGCGGCCAGGCGCCCTGCACCCAGCCGTTGCGCCCGGTGCGCGCGAGCGCGTCCACCACGAAGCCGGTGGGGTGTCCCGCGATCGAGGACACGGGGGCCTTCTTCGCATCGCTCATCGCGCGGCCTCCGCGGCCTCGGGCGCGCGGCGGATCACGCCCTTCGCCTCCAGCGCGTCGATCTCCGCGGCGGAATAGCCGAGGCCCGAGAGCACGTCCGCGGTGTCGACGCCGACCTTGTTCTTGCCGAGCCAGCGGATGCCGCCGGGCTGGCGCGCGAAGCGCGGCACGACGTTCTGCACGCGCACCGGGCCGAGCGCGGGGTCCTCGACGGTGACGAGCGTGTCGCGCGCCTTCACCTGCGGATCCTCGAAGAGCTGCTGCACGTCGCAGATGGGGCCCGCCACCACCTCGTACTTGTGGAACTGCGCGAGCGCCTCTTCCTGCGTGTGCTGGGAGATCCATTTCGCGATCGCGCCGTCGCACTCCTCGAGGCGCTTCACGCGCTGCGGGTTGGTCTGCAGCGTGGGATCGTCGGCCAGGTCGTCGCGGCCGATCGCGCGGAACATGCGGATCGCGATCGAGTTGGCCGCGCTCGACACCGCGACCCACTTGTCGTCCTTCGTCCTGTACGCGTTGCGCGGCACGCTCCACGTGGAGCGGTTGCCGCGGCGGCGGGCGATGTGGCCGAGCTGGTCGTAGTCGATGACCATCGGGCCCATCATGCTGAGCAGCGGCTCGTAGAGGTTGATGTCGATCTCGTCGCCCACGCCGCCGTTGCGCTCGCGCGCCCACAGCGCCGCGAGCACCGAGTACGTGCCGACCATGGCCGCGGCCGGATCGGCGAACGGGAACTGCGGCAGCACCGGGGGGCCGTCGGCCTCGCCGTTGACCATCGCGAAGCCGCTGAAGGCCTCGGCGAGGGTGCCCATGCCGGGCCGGTCGCGATACGGGCCGCTCTGCCCGTAGCCGCTGATGTGCAGCATCACGAGCCCCGGGTTGTCCTTCGAGAGCGTCGCGTAGTCCAGTCCCCACGAGGCGAGCTTGCCGGGGCGGAAGTTCTCGATGAAGACGTCGGCGGTCTTCGCGAGGCGCTTCACGATCTCGGCGCCCTCGGGCTTGCCGATGTCGGCGGCGACGATCGTCTTGTTGCGCGAGGTGACGCGCCACCACAGGCCCTCGCCGTTCTTGAAGCGGCCGATGTTGCGCACCTCGTCGCCCTTCGGGTGCTCGACCTTGATCACCTCGGCGCCGAGGTCGCTCAGGTTCGTCGCGACCAGCGGGCCGGCGAACACCATGCCGACGTCGATCACGCGCAGGCCCTTGAGCGGCCCGTGCGGCGGGGGAACGTTCTTCGCGGTCATGCCTTTCCTTCGCTTCCTAGTCCTTGAGGAGCTTGCGGGCGATCATCATCCGCTGGATCTCGTCCGTGCCGCCGCCGATGCGCGCGTGGCGCACGTAGCGGAAGAAGAGGGAGAGCGGCAGCTCGAGCGCCTCGCCCATGGCGCCGTGGATCTGGATCGCGTCGTCGAGCACCTGCGTGCCCCACTCCGCGGCGGTGAGCTTCACCATGGCGGCCTCGGTGCGCACGTCCTCGCCGGCGTCGGCGCGCGCGGCGACCTCGTAGATGAGGTTGCGCACCGCGCGAATCTTCACGTACATGTCGACGATCTTCCACTGGATCGCCTGGCGCTCGGCGATGGGCTTGCCGAAGGTCACGCGCTGCTTCGCCCACGCGATCGACATGTCGAGGCCGCGCTGCATCTTGCCGAGGCAGAAGGGGCCGCGCAGGAGCCGGTCCATGATCGTGAGCCACTTCTGGCCCATGGCGAAGCCCTGCCCCACCTCGCCCAGCACGGCGGAATCGGGGACGCGGCAATCGTCGAAGTTCACGATGAACTGCGAGGGCGTCTGGTCGAGCCAGGTGGGAAGGCCGGACTCGACGACCTTCATGCCGGGATTGTCGCGGTCGACGAGGAACATCGTGATGCCGCCGCGCTGGCGCTTGGCGGGATCGGTCACCGCCTGCACCATCACGAAGTTCGCGGCGAGCGCGTTGGAGATCCACATCTTGGTGCCGTTGATGCGCCAGCCGTCGCCGTCCTTCACGGCGGTGGTCTTCATCATCCCGCCCGGGTCGCTGCCCGCGTTGGGCTCGGTCTGGGCGAAGGCGGCGATCTTCGTGCCGTCGATGCACGGCTTCAGGTACTTGTCGACCTGCTCGCCCTTGCAGTGGAAGAGGATGTTCGGCACCTCCGCGAACGGGAACGGCACCGCGCAGTAGTAGAACTCCTCGAGGATCACCGCCTTGGCGAGGAGCGGCAGCCCCGATCCGCCGAACTCCTCGGGGATGTTGAGGCCCCAGAGGCCGGTCTGCTTCGAGATGTCGTAGAGCTTCGCGACCACCTCGGGCGGGAAGATCGCGCGCAGCGCGTCGCGCGCGCGCAGGCTGTGCGACTTCGCCGGATGCGCGAGGTAGCGCTGCTCGAGCGGCATCATCTCCTCGCGCACGATCTTGCGCGCGAGCTGCTGGTACTCGACGATCTCGGGGGGAAGCTGGAAGGCGTGGGCCGAGGCGGCCATCGACTGGTCGTTCATGCGGTTACCTTGTCATCTGCCGTGCCGCGGGCGTGCACGAGGCGGGCGAGCCAGCCGGCGGGCTGGCGCTCGATGCGGTTGAAGGCGTCGAAGAGGCCGCGGCGGTCGAGGCCCGAGGCCGCGAAGTCGAGGCACGAGGCGAACTTGGCGAACAGCTCCTCGTCGTCGAGGGGGCGCGCGATGTGGCCCTTGGCGCGCTCCACGCGCGCGCTCTCCAC
>DASUXK010000373.1:0-2403 GCA_036377935.1 Usitatibacter sp. | reverse complement strand
TACATGGGCACCGAGGACGTCGCGCGCCAGGCGCAGAACGTCTACCGCATGAAGCTGCTGGGCGCCACCGTCGTGCCCGTGGAGAGCGGCTCGAAGACGCTCAAGGACGCGCTCAACGAGGCGATGCGCGACTGGGTCACGCACGTCGAGAACACGTTCTACATCATCGGCACCGTCGCGGGCCCGCACCCCTACCCGATGATGGTGCGCGACTTCAACTCCGTGGTCGGCAAGGAGTGCCTCACGCAGGTGCCGGAGATGACCGGCGGGCGCCACCCCGATGCGGTGCTCGCCTGCGTGGGCGGCGGCTCGAACGCGATGGGCATCTTCCACGCCTACATCCCGCACGAGGAGGTGAAGCTGATCGGCGTGGAGGCGGGCGGCCTGGGATTGCAGACGGGCAAGCACGCGGCCTCGCTCTCGGCGGGCTCGCCCGGCGTGCTGCACGGCAACCGCACGTACCTCATGCAGGACGCGAACGGCCAGATCCAGGACACGCACTCGATCTCCGCGGGCCTCGACTACCCGGGCGTGGGCCCCGAGCACGCCTGGCTCAAGGACACCGGCCGCGCGCAGTACGTCGCGGTCACCGACGACGAGGCGCTCGAGGCCTTCCACGCGCTCTGCCGCCTCGAGGGCATCATCCCGGCCCTCGAATCCAGCCACGCCGTCGCCTACGCCATGAAGCTCGCGCCCACGATGCCGCGCGACAAGGTGCTGCTCGTCAACCTCTCCGGCCGCGGCGACAAGGACATGCACACCGTCGCCAAAGCGTCGGGCATCACGTTCTGAGATGAGCCGGATCGCGGCGGCATTTCACAAGCTAAGCGCTCCCTCTGCCTTGGGGGAGGGCCGGGGTGAGGGTCCGGCGCATCGAGCGGCCCTCATCCCCTTCATCACCGCCGGCGATCCCGCGCCGGAGCAAACCGTCCCCGTCATGCACGCGATGGTGAAGGCCGGCGCGGACGTGATCGAGCTGGGCGTGCCGTTCTCCGATCCCATGGCCGACGGGCCGGTCATCCAGCGCTCTTCCGAGCGGGCCCTCCGGCAGGGCGTGAACCTCAAGGCCGTGCTCGACATGGTGGCCGAGTTCCGCCGCCAGGATTCCACGACGCCGGTGGTGCTCATGGGATACGCGAATCCCATCGAGCGCATGGGCCTCGCGCCGTTCGTCGAGTCCGCGAAGAAGGCGGGCGTCGACGGCGTGCTCATCGTCGATTACCCGCCCGAGGAGAGCGCCGAGTGGCTCGCCGCGCTCGAGGGCACGGGCATCGACCCGATCTTCCTCCTCTCGCCCACGTCGAGCGACGCGCGCATCGGCGCGGTCGCCAGGCTCGCGAAGGGCTACATCTACTACGTGTCGCTCAAGGGCGTGACGGGCGCGGCGCACATCGACACGAAGGACGTCGAGGCGATGCTCGCGCGCATCCGCAAGCACACGAGCATCCCGGTGGGCGTGGGCTTCGGCATCCGCGACGGCGAGACCGCGCGCCGCGTGGGCCGCGTGGCCGACGCGGTGGTGATCGGCAGCCGCATCGTGCAGGAGCTCGAGGCGGGCCCCGCGGCGGGCGCGCCCGAGCGCGCGGAGCGCCTCCTCGCGCAGTTCCGCAGCGCCATGGACGGCGCGAAGGCTCCCGCATGAGCTGGTTCCGCAAGCTCCTTCCGCCGAAGATCAAGCGCGAGGGAACGCAGCAGCGGAAGGCCGTGCCCGAAGGACTCTGGAGCAAGTGCCCCTCGTGCGAGGCGGTGCTCTACTTCACCGACCTCGAGAACAACCTGCACGTCTGCCCGAAGTGCGGCTTCCACAACCGCCTCTCGGCGCGCCAGCGCCTCGACCTCTTCCTCGATCCCGACAACCGCGCGGAGCTCGCCTCCGAGGTGGTGCCGATGGATCCGCTCAAGTTCAAGGACAGCCGCAAGTACAGCGAGCGCCTGACGGAGGCGGAGAAGGAGACCGGCGAGACCGACGCGCTCGTCGTGATGCAGGGCGCGGTGAAGGGAGTGCCGCTCGTGGCCGCGGCCTTCGAGTTCGGCTTCCTCGGCGGCTCCATGGGCTCGGTGGTCGGCGAGCGCTTCGTGCGCGCCGTGCAGCTGTGCTGCGACGAGGAGCTGCCGTTCGTGTGCTTCACCGCCACGGGCGGGGCGCGCATGCAGGAGGGGCTGCTCTCGCTCATGCAGATGGCCAAGACCACCGCCGCGCTGCACCAGCTCTCGGCCGCGCGCCAACCGTTCATCTCGGTGCTCACCGATCCCACCATGGGCGGGGTCTCGGCCTCCTTCGCCTTCATCGGCGACGCGGTGATCGCCGAGCCGGGCGCGCTCATCGGCTTCGCCGGGCCGCGCGTCATCGAGCAGACGGTGCGCGAGACGCTGCCCGAGGGCTTCCAGCGCTCCGAGTTCCTG
>DASUXK010000372.1:0-7618 GCA_036377935.1 Usitatibacter sp. | reverse complement strand
GGGCGCTGCCCCGATTGCTCGATTGTCATTCCCGGGCGCTTCGAGCCGTTCGACCTGCGCCGGCAGTTCGGGCGGCGGCGCGTCCCGGTCTCGCTGGCGAGATAGCCGCGCGGCGTCGCCGGGTCAGCCTACCGCGACCACTCCGGATGCTGCTCGTGCAGGTCGCGGTGCTGCTCGATGAGCACCTGGTAGAAGGACAGACGCGCCTGCGAGATCTCGCCGCGCTTCGCCGCGTCGATCACCGCGCAGCCCGGCTCGCTCAGGTGCGAGCAATCGTTGAACTTGCACGTGCCGAGGAACGGACGGAACTCCCGCATCGCCTCCCCGATCTGGTCCTCGGTCAGGTGGAAGAGCCCGAAGGACTGGAAGCCCGGCGTGTCGATGATCGCCGTGTCGCGGTCGAGCCGGTAGAGGCGCGAGAAGGTCGTCGTGTGCGCGCCGCTTTCGAGCGAGGCGGTGAGGTCGCCCACGCGCGCCACCTCGTTCATGAGGAGCGCGTTCACGGTGCGCGACTTGCCCATTCCGCTCTGGCCCACGAGGAGGGTGAAGTTGCGCTCGAGGTGCGGCAGGAGCGGCGCCGGGTCGAACTTGGCGGACATCGAGATCACGGTGTAGCCGATGCGCTCGTAGAGCGCGAGCGCCTTGCGCGCCTGCGCATGCTCGGGCAGGTCCGACTTGTTGAGCGCGATGATCGCGGGAATGCGCGCCGCCTCGCATGCGACGAGGCTCAGGTTGAGGAACGCCTCGCTGTAGGCGGGTTTCGGCGCGAGGAGGATCACCACCTGGTCGACGTTCGCGGCGAGCGTCTTCTCGCGCCACTGGTCGGAGCGGTAGAGGAGGTTGCGACGCGTGCCGACGCGCTCGATCGAGCCCTGCGCATGGCCGGTGAGCCGCACCTCGACGAAGTCGCCGCAGGTGGCGTCCTGCTTCTTGCCCTTGCGGGTGCAGACGATCTGGCGGCGGTCGGCGAGCTCGACCAGGAACTCGCGGCCGAAATCCGCGACCACGCGTCCCTCGACGACGACCTGCTCTTCCTTTTCCCTTCGGGTCGTCATTTAAGGCACATTTCGCCTCAGATCTCGAACAGCGCGTCCAGCTTCGCGGCGCAGATGAAGTCGTTCTCCGAGAGCCCGCCGATCGCATGGGTCACGTACGAGACGCGGCACTCGTTGTAGCCCACGAGCATGTCCGGGTGGTGGTCCTCGCGGTGCGAGACCCATGCCGCGGCGTTCACGAACGCCATGGTCTCGAAGTAGTTGCGGAACCGGTAGGTCCTGGCGATGGCGCCGTCGGCGAGCGCCCAGCCCGCCAGGCCCTTGAGCAGGGGCTTCACCTGCTCCGGCGAGAGCGGGGCGACGCCGCCCTCGCAGGGCTTGCACTTCTTGCGCGCGAGCTCGTTCATCGGGCGTCCTGGTACAGCGGGGAGGCGCCCTCGGGGCCGCGCTTCAGGTGGTCGATGCGCAGCGCCGCGGGCGGATGCGAATCATACACCAGCGAATGCAGCGGATCCGGCGTGAGCGTGGAGGCGTTGTCGCGATAGAGCTTGGCGAGCGCGCTCACGAGGTCGGCCGCGCTCGCGTGGCTCGCGGCGAAGGCGTCGGCCTCGAACTCCTGGCGCCGCGCCAAGAGGCTCGAGAGCGGCTGGAACGGGAACGTGAACACCGGCACGATCAGCGCGAAGCCCGCCAGCGCCGCGCCGATGTGCGGCCCGGGCAGGTGCAGCGCCTGGTAGAACGCGGGCTCGCGGTAGAGCCAGCCGAGGATCGCGAGCAGCAGCAGCGCGAGCGCGAAGCGCACCAGCAGCAGCCGCGGGATGTGCCCGCGCGCGAAGTGCCCGAGCTCGTGGGCGAGCACCGCCTCGATCTCGGCGGCCGTGAGCCGATCCATCAAGGTGTCGAAGAACACGATGCGCTTGTTCACGCCGAAGCCGGTGAAGTAGGCGTTGCCGTGGCTCGAGCGGCGCGAGCCGTCCATCACGAAGAGCCCCTCGGCGCGGAAGCCGCAACGGCGCAGCAGCGCCTCGATGCGCGTGCGCAGCTCCCCTTCGTGCAGCGGCGTGAAGCGGTTGAAGAGCGGCGCGATCCAGCGCGGGAAGATGGTGACGAGCAGCAGCGTGAAGCAGATCCACGCGAGCCACGTGTAGAACCACCAGTACGGGCCGGCCTTGCGCACCAGCCAGAAGATCGCGAGCAGGAGCGGCGTGCCGAGCAGCGGCGCGAGGAGGGCGCCCTTGGCGAGATCGCCGAGGAAGAGGGCGGGCGTCGTGCGGTTGAAGCCGTGCCGCGTCTCGATCACGAACGTGCGGTAGGCCTCGAAGGGCAGGTTCGCCAGCGCGCTCACGATCATCACGCCGAAGACGGTCGCGAGCTCGCGCGCGTGGCCCTCGCCGAGGAGCCGGCCCGAGATCGCGTCGATGAGCGCCACGCCGCCGCCGATCGTGAGCGCCAGCAGGACCAGCCCGTCGGCGAACCATGCCTCGATCATTCCCAGGCGCTGCTTGTCCAAGGTGTAGTCGGCGGCCTTCCGGTGCGCCTCGAGCGGGATCACGGCGGCGAAGTCCGGGGGCACGCGGTCGCGATGGCGCGCGACGTGCCGGGCCTGCCGCAGGGCGAGCCAGGTGCGCCACGCGAGCGAGGCGACGACGAAGAAGGCGAAGACGACGGAGAAGGCTTTGGCGCTCACGGTGTTTGGAGAATGCCCGGGCGCCGTGACACAATCGGCGGCTCGCGCGAATCCCGGATCTCATGGCACAAACCACGCAGGACAGGACCCCACTGGTCTGGATAGACATGGAGATGTCCGGGCTCGTTCCCGACCGCGAGCGGATTCTCGAGGTCGCGATGGTGGTGACCGACGCCGACCTCAACACCATCGCCGAGGCGCCCGTGTACGTGCTGCACCAGCCCGACGAGGTGCTCGAGGGCATGGACAGCTGGAACAAGTCGACCCACGGCAAGTCCGGCCTCGTCGACAAGGTGCGCGCCTCCACGTTCAGCGAGGCCGAGGTCGAGGCGCGGCTCATCGAGTTCCTGAAGCCCATCGTCGCGCCGCGCACGGCGCCCCTGTGCGGCAACACCGTGCACCAGGACCGGCGCTTCATGGCGCGCTACATGCCGGCCTTCGAGCAGTACCTGCACTACCGGATCGTCGACGTCTCCACGCTGAAGGAGCTCGCCCGGCGCTGGCGTCCCGAGGTGCTGCAGGGCATCGCGAAGGAGGGCAAGCACGAGGCCCTCGCCGACGTCTACGAGTCCATCGAGGAGCTCAAGCACTACCGCCGGAATTTCCTGCGCATCGATCCCGGCGCGTAAGCCCGCCTCACGCATCGCGCGCCCATGCGCGCGACCGCTCCACCGCGCGCTTCCACTCGGCGAGCCGGCCGGCCGCCTCGCCGCGGCCGATGCGCGGCTCGAAAGCGCGCTCGCTCGCCCAGAGCGCGGCGATCTGCGCCTCGTCCTTCCAGAAACCCACGCCCAGGCCCGCGAGAAACGCCGCGCCGAGCGCCGTGGTCTCGGTGACGCGCGGGCGCACCACCGGCACGCCGAGGAGGTCCGCCTGCACCTGCATCAGGAGGTCGCTCGCCGCGGCGCCGCCGTCCACGCGCAGCTCGGTGAGGCCGATGCCGCAGTCGGCCGCCATCGCCTCGATCAGCTCCGCGCTCTGGAAGGCGATCGCCTCGAGCGTCGCGCGGGCGAGGTGCGCGCGCGTGGTGCCGCGCGTGATGCCGAGGATCGCGCCGCGCGCGTGCGGATCCCAGTACGGCGCGCCGAGGCCCGCGAGCGCCGGCACGAAATGCACGCCGCCGGCGTCCGGGACGCTCGCCGCGAGCGCGTCGATCTCGGGGGCGCGCCCGATGAGCCCGAGCCCGTCGCGCAGCCACTGGATCGCCGCGCCGGCGATGAAGACGCTGCCCTCGAGCGCGTAGGTCGTGTGGCCCGCGCCGGTCCAGCCCACCGTCGCCACGAGGCCGCTCTTCGAGACCGCGGGACGGTCGCCGGTATTCATGAGCGCGAAGCATCCGGTCCCGTAGGTGTTCTTCGCCATGCCGGGCCGATGGCACGCCTGCCCGAAGAGCGCCGACTGCTGGTCCCCGGCCATGCCGGCGACGGGGATGCCCCGCGGCAATCCTTCGCAGCGCGACTCGGCGAGCGGACCGGTGCACGCCACGACCCGCGGCAGCACGGCGCGCGGGATGCGAAGGAGCGCGAGCAGCTCGTCGTCCCATTCGAGCGCGTGGATGTCGAAGAGCAGCGTGCGCGACGCGTTGCTCGTGTCCGTCACGTGCTCGCGCCCGCCCGACAGCTGCCATGCGAGCCAGGTGTCGACGGTGCCGAACGCGAGCTCGCCCGCTTCCGCCCGCTCGCGCGCGCCCGGCACGTTGTCGAGGAGCCACGCGAGCTTCGTCCCGGAGAAGTACGGATCGATCACGAGCCCGGTCCTGCTCCGGATCAGGGGCTCGCAGCCAGACTGTCGCAACGCGTCACATCGCGACGCGGTGCGTCGGTCCTGCCACACGATGGCGTTGTGCAAGGGGCGCCCCGTGGCGCGCTCCCAGAGCACCGTGGTCTCGCGCTGGTTCGCGATGCCGATGGCGGCGATGTCCCGCGGGGCGAGGCGTGCCTGGGCGATCGCCTGCGCGGCGACGGCGCGCTGGCTCTCCCAGATCTCGAGCGCGTCGTGCTCGACCCAGCCGGGCTGGGGGAAGATCTGGCGGAATTCTTGCTGTGCCATCCCCAGGATGCGTCCGTCATGCCCGAAGGCGATGGCGCGCGAGCTGGTGGTGCCCTGATCGAAGGCGAGCACGGCCTTCATTTGAAATGCAAAACGGGCTCCGCCCCTTTGGTCCTCGCGGCGATCATAAGCTAAAATCCGTCCCGGACTGCCGGAATCTCAGGAGGGTTCCGTGGGACTCTTAGACGATCTGAAAAAACAGGCGGACGCGCTCAAGGCGCAGGACGTCGACAGGACCGAGAGCATGCGCGCGACCGCCGTGGCGGTCGACCACGCGCTGCGCCGCTCGTTCCTCTACCTCAACGACCTCGGCAAGCAGTTGAACGTCGTGCAGATGCCGAGCCCCTTCGCGTTCGACCTGCCCACCGTGGGCAAGATCGAGGGGCTCGTCGTCAAGGACTTCTTCTGCGACTTCCGCTCGAAGCACTTCATCGACAAGGACTACTACGGCGAGGTGCAGGTCGGCTACCGCTGCTGGTCCGACAACGTGCTGACCGTGAAGAAGGGCCCGGAAGAGATGGAGAAGTTCCGGGACATCCTCTGGCAGTCGAACATCGAGCACAAGAGCGAGCAGTTCCGCGACCAGCGCAAGGTGATCACGCACGAGGTCTTCAAGGTCAAGTGCGACTTCCGCGTGCAGGCGAAGATCGAGGGCGACCACGAGACGGGCAAGCTCAAGATCGTCTCCAAGAACGTGGGCGAGCTGACCGTCGACCTGTTCAGCCTGCTCGCGCTCGAGATGAACGACCTGGGCGTCGAGGAGTTCGCCAAGTACTTCATCGGCCGCCCGAACAAGTGGGTCGAGCTCGTGAAGCGCTCGGCGCTCTCCGCGCGCACCGCCACCATCCCGCCGCGCCCGCGCGTCGAGCCGCAGTATGCCGTGCATGCGGCGCCCGCCGAGCCGTCGCCCGAGGAGAAGCGCGGGCTGCTGGGCTCGTTGAAGTCGCTCATCCGCAAGGAATAGCCGCCCCGCGGCGCGCGCCCATGGCGCGGCTCACCGTTCTCGTCGCCACCCGCAAGGGCCTGTTCGTCCTGGGCGCGGATCGCGCGCGCCGCAAGTGGTCCATCGAAGGGCCGCATTTCCTCGGCCAGGTCGTGAACCACGCGGTGCTCGATCCGCGCGACGGCCGCACGGTGCTCGCCGCGGTGCGTGCCGGGCACCTCGGGCCGACGGTGTACCGCTCCGGGGACCGCGGTCGCACGTGGCAGGAGAGCGCGCGACCGCCCGCGTTCACGAAGGCGGCGCCCGGCGAGCCGGGCGAATCGGTGAGCCACGTCTTCTGGCTCACGCCCGGCGCGGCGAGCGAGCCGGGCCGCTGGTACGCCGGCACCTCGCCTCAGGGGCTCTTCGCCAGCGACGATGCCGGCCGCACGTGGCAGGGCGTCGAAGGATTCAACGCGCATCCCGATCGCCTCCGCTGGATCGGCGGCACGCAGGACGCGCCGCCCGACGGCGGCACGCTGCACTCGATCCAGCTCGATCCCGCCGATCCGCGCCACCTCTACATCGGCATGTCGGCCGGAGGCGTGTTCGAGTCGCCGGATGCGGGCGCCACATGGACGCCGCTCAATCGCGGCTGCGCGGCCGACTTCCTGCCCGACCCCGAGGCCGAGTACGGCCACGACGTGCACTGCCTTCGCGTGCACCCGTCGAGCGGCGACCTCTACCAGCAGAACCACTGCGGCATCTACCGCTTCGATCGCGCGGCCCGGCGTTGGGACCGCATCGGGCGCGCGATGCCGAAGCGCATCGGCGACGTCGGCTTCCCGCTGGTGCTGCACCCGCGCGACCCGAAGGCCCTGTGGGTGTTCCCGATGGATGGCGGGACGGTCTGGCCGCGCGTGCCGATCGACGGCAAGCCCGCGGTGTACGGCAGCCGGGACGCGGGCGCGAGCTGGAAGCGCCTCGATGCGGGGCTGCCGGCCGCGCAGGCGTGGTACACCGTGAAGCGCCAGGCGATGGGCGCCGACGGCCTCGATCCCCTCGGGCTCTACTTCGGCACCACGAGCGGCGAGGTCTGGGCGAGCTTCGACGAGGGCGCACGCTGGCATTGCCTGTGCCTGCACCTGCCGCACATCTACTCGGTGGAAGCCGCGCTCGGCGCTTGAAGGTCCTCCTGCCCACGCCGCTCGCGGAATACACGGGGCACCGGCGGGAGGTGCGCGCCGAGGGCGCGACGCTCGCGCGCCTGCTCGAGGACCTCGACCGGCAGTTTCCCGGCATCCGCTTCCGGATCGTCGACGAGCAGGATGCGATCCGGCCGCACATCAAGATTTTCGTGAACCGGCTGCAGGAGCGCAGCCTCGCGCGAGCGCTCGGCCAGGGCGACGAGGTGCTCGTGGTCGCGGCCCTGTCCGGGGGATGAACGCGATCAAGAAAGCGCCACCACGTTCGTTGTAACATTACCCCCTCGCGCGGGCGCAACCCCAACAACACCCGCGAATTCCTGAGAGGGGGATGTCCGAATGATCCGCACAAAATTCGTCGCGCTCGCCGCGGTCCTCGGCCTGGCCGCCGGCTCGGCCGCGGCGCAGACGCAGATCCAGTGGTGGCACTCGATGGCCGGGGCGAACGGCGACAAGGTGAACGACCTCGCCAACAAGTTCAACGCGAGCCAGAACCGCTTCAAGATCGTGCCCGTGTACAAGGGCAGCTACCCCGAATCGATGACCGCCGCGATCGCCGCCTACCGCGCCGGGAACGCGCCCGCGATCCTGCAGGTGTTCGAGGTCGGCACCGCGACGATGATGGCCGCGAAGGGCGCGGTCGTGCCGGTGTACAAGCTCATGAAGGACGCGGACGAGCCCTTCAACCCGAAGGCGTACCTCCCGCCGGTCTCGGGCTACTACAGCGATTCGCACGGCAACATGCTCTCCTTCCCCTTCA
>DASUXK010000371.1:0-7051 GCA_036377935.1 Usitatibacter sp. | reverse complement strand
AGTGCGACCTGGATTACGTGAGCGAGGGAGCGCGCGCCGGCCTCGCGCTCGGCGCGGCGATGTCGAACTCGTTCGCTTTCGGCGGGACCGACGTCGCCCTCGTCGCGAGGGCGGCGTGACTCAGTCCTCGTCCTTCCACTCGCGCATCTTGCGGTAGTCGATCTTGCGGTCGAGGGCCTGGCTGTCGCGGAAGAAGACGCGCATCACGACCACGTACGCGACGACCACCACGAGCCCCACCAGGAGGGCGACCCACACGGTTCGATCCATCGGCACCTCCTCCTGCCGATGGAGTCCGCGCGGTCAGACAAGTTCCGCGCGCACCAGCGCCGCGCCCGCCCCGAGCGCCGCGAGCTTGCCCGCGGCCACGTCGCGCGCGAGCGGCACCATCCCGCAATTCGTGCACGGATAGAGCCGCTCCTTGGGCACGTGCTTGAGCGCCGCGCGGATCACCTTCGCGACCTCCTCGGGCGTCTCCACCCGGCTCGTCGCGACGTCGATCGCGCCCACCAGCACGTCCTTGCCCTCGAGGAGCGCGATGAGGTCGATGGGCACGCGGGAATTGGCGCATTCCAGCGATACCTGGTCGATGGAGGACTTCGCGAGCAGCGGGAAGGTTTGCTCGTACTGGCGCCACTCGTTGCCGAGCGATTTCTTCCAGGTGATGTTGGCCTCGATGCCGTAGCCGTAGCAGATGTGCACCGCGGTCTTGCACTCGAGCCCCTGGCGCGCGCGCTCGAGCGCCGCGATGCCCCAGTCGCGCACCTCGTCGAAGTAGACGTTGAAGGCCGGCTCGTCGAACTGCACCACGTCGACGCCGAGCGCCTCCAGCTCCCGCGCCTCGGTGTTGAGGATCGCGGCGAAGGCCATCGCGAGCTTCTCGCGGCTGCCGTAGTACTCGTCGTGGAGCGTGTCCACCATCGTCATCGGCCCGGGCAGCGTGAACTTGATCGCGTGCTCCGTCTGCGAGCGCAGGAACCGCACGTCCTGCGAATGCACCGGCGCGGGGCGGCGCACGGGCGCGACCACCCGAGGCACGTTCGCGTCGTAGCGGTTGCGGATCTTCACCGTCTTGAGGTTCCTGAAGTCGATGCCCTCGAGCTTCTCCATGTACCCGTTCACGAAATGGCGGCGCGTCTGCTCGCCGTCCGTGACGATGTCGATGCCGCTTTTCTCCTGGAGCGCGAGCACGAGGCGCACGGCGTCGCGCTGGCCCTCGGCGAGCGCCTCGCCCTCGAGCTTCCACGGCGCCCAGAGCTTGTTCGGCTCCGCGAGCCAGGAGGGTTTCGGAAGGCTTCCTGCGATGGTGGTGGGGAGGAGGGGAAGCATCGGCCGCGACTCCTTCAGCTCGTTGGAACCACAGGGAAAGTCGTTGGAACCCCGGATGAACACGTATGGACACGGATGTTTCGTGCCCGGCGATGCGCAGGCGCGATCCCGCGCGCCGTGAACGGGGGTCGCCGAATACTCTTCCGGTTCCGGCGCTTCGGCAAGTCACCCGCATTCATCCTTGTTCATCCGCGGTTGCGCATAATGGCGCGCGCAGCCCGGATGCTAGAATCGCCCGCCATGCACGCGACTCCCGTGATGCTGGGCCCCGTCCCGGTCGACTTCATCCTCTTCGCCGCGATCCTCGCCGGCATCGCCTTCTTCCATCACCAGACCTTCCGGGTCGCGGTGGGCGGCCTGGTGGTGATCACCCTCTACAAGCTCCTCTTCACCGGGTTCAACCAGGGGCCGGGGCTCGGGGGCCTCGTCGGCCATCTCGAGCACGAGTGGGTGATGGTGGCGAACCTCTTCCTGCTCCTGATGGGCTTCGCGCTGCTCTCGAAGCACTTCGAGGACTCGCACGTGCCGCTGGAGCTGCCGCGCGTGCTGCCCGACGACTGGAAGGGCGGGTTCCTGCTCCTCGTGCTGGTCTTCGTGCTCTCGTCCTTCCTCGACAACATCGCCGCGGCGCTGATCGGCGGCACGGTCGCGGCGGGCGTCTTCCGGCGCAAGGTGCACATCGGGTACCTCGCCGCCATCGTGGCGGCCTCCAACGGCGGGGGCGCGGGCAGCGTGGTGGGCGACACCACGACCACGATGATGTGGATCGACGGCGTGAGCCCGTTCGACGTGCTCGAGGGCTTCATCGGCTCGGGCACGGCGCTCGTGATCTTCGGCATCATCGCGGCGCGCCAGCAGCACGCGTACCAGCCGATCCTGAAGGACACGCCGCGCGGCACGCGCCTGGACTGGGCCCGCGTGGGGATCGTCGCGTTCATCCTCGTCGTCGCGATCGTGGCCAACGTGGTCGCGAACGTGAAGTATCCCGAGCTGCTCGACCGCCTGCCGGTGATCGGGCTGGGGGTGTGGGCGGCGCTCCTCGTCTCTGTGCCGTTGCGTGCCCCCGACTGGTCGCTCCTCAAGCCCACGCTCAAGGGCACGATCTTCCTGCTCTCGCTGGTGCTCGCCGCTTCGATGATGCCGGTGGAGAAGCTTCCCGAGGCGTCGTGGCAGACCGCCTTCGGCCTGGGCTTCCTCTCCGCGGTGTTCGACAACATCCCGCTCACGGCCCTCGCCCTGCACCAGGGCGGCTACGACTGGGGATTCCTCGCCTATGCCGTGGGCTTCGGCGGCTCGATGATCTGGTTCGGGTCGTCCGCCGGCGTCGCCCTGTCCAACAGCTTCCCCGAGGCCAAGTCGGTGGGCTTGTGGCTGCGGCACGGCTGGCACGTGGCGGTGGCCTACGTCGTCGGCTTCTTCGTCCTGCTCGTGGTGCAGGGCTGGGCGCCGCACGCGCAACAGCAGCGCAACGCCCCTTCATCCGCCGTTTCCGCGCCCGCGCGCTAAAAAGCCGCGCTTTTACCGCGATTGATCGGCCTCAGCACCGCAAAGGGTGAAAGCCCTTCGCGCTGCTTGCCTTTACCTTGCACGCAGAATAGGATGCGTCGGTCGGTGAAGGTCCTTCCCGGCCTTCGCCCCTGAAAAGAGCGTCTCCAGGCGCAACCCACAACGACCGAAGGAGGAACTCATGAAGGACGACACGAAGGCGCCCGAGTCCTCGGCGCCAAGCGACAAACCCGCAGCCGGCTCGCGCCGCAAGTTCCTCGGGGCGGCGGCCGCAGCCGGCGCCGCCACCATCACGGGCGCGCCCTACATCCGCAACGCCGAAGCCGCGCAGACGACGACCTGGAAGATCCAGACCTCGTGGCCCGCCGGCGTCGGCCTCAACACGTTCAAGGCGTGGTGCAACACGATCAAGGAGAAGACCGGCGGCGAGCTGGAGCTCAAGCCCTTCGCCGCGAAGGAGATCGTCGGCGACTTCGAGCTCCTCGACGGCGTGAAGAACGGCGTGCTCGAGGCGATGAACTCGTTCTGCGTGTACTGGGTCGGCAAGATCCCGGCCACCGCGTTCCTGTCGTCGTACCTGATGGGCCTGCGCTACCCGCACGAGTGGGACATCTTCTTCTACGGCAAGGACGGCGTGAAGATGGCGCGCGAGGTGTACGCCAAGCACGGCCTGTTCTGGGTCGGCCGCGTGCACCACGGCCCGAACATCGTGCACTCCAAGAAGCCCATCCGCACCGCGGAGGACTTCAAGGGCCTCAAGCTGCGCGTGCCGGGCGGGATGATCGCCGAGGGATTCGCCGCGATCGGCGCGCGCACGACGCTGCTGCCCGGCGGCGAGGTGTTCTCCGCGCTCGAGAAGGGCACGGTCGATGCCGCGGACTACACGGGGCCGGCGGTGAACTGGGACTTGGGCTTCCAGCAGGTCACCAAGTACATCTGGATGGGACCGGTCGGCCTGGAGTCGATCTACCAGCCGGTCGACCTCATGGACATCGTCGTCAACATGAACGCCTGGAAGAAGCTCTCGCCCAAGATGCAGCACTGGTTCGAGAACGAGGTGGAGGCGTACTCGTCGCTGCACTTCGGCGCGATCCAGAAGGCCGACATGGAGGCCTGGGGCAAGTTCGAGAAGGCCGGCATCCAGATCAACCGCCTGCCCTTCGAGGACCTCGACAAGTTCCAGCGCATCGCGGTGCCCATCTGGTTCAAGTGGGCGAACAAGGACCACGACGCCGCCCGCTTGTTCAAGGCGCAGCTCGACATCATGGAATCGCCGACCTGCGGCTATGTCACGCCCGAGATGTACAAGGGGCAGAAGCTGATCGTCTAGGACCGGCGGGACGCAGGGGAATGACCCGCCCCGGGGGAGGCGCAACGCCTCCCCCGGTTTTCATGCACGGCTCGTAGGGAGGAGAGGCGCCGCATGCCGACGCTCAATTTCATCTTGCCGCACTGGATGTACTGGGGAGGGCTGCTGGTCTTTCCCCTCGTCGCGATGTACCTCGTCGCGAAGCAGACGCGCCGCGGGCCGCCGCGCGAGCCGATCCTGTTCAACGCATACCTCTTCTGGCTCACCGCCGGCTTCGGCGGGATGCACCGCTTCTACCTGAAGAGCCTGTGGGGCTTCGTCTTCATCCCGCTCTTCCTCGGCATCATCTACTGCAACGCGCAGGTGCGCGACGTCTACGAGGGCGTGTCGAAGACCTACGCCGAGCTCGAGCGCGGCAAGACCGAGCTCGACCGCGCCAAGCCGGAAAACGCGGCGGCCGCCACGCCGGAGGAGAAGAGCCGCTACGAGAAGGCGCAGGCCGATTACGCGAAGCTCGAGGCGAGCTACAAATCGGCGCGGGAGATCTCGGATACGTGGTACGGCCGCGCCCGCGGCTTCGGCATCGCGATCGCGGTGCTGCTGATCATCGACGCGTTCCTCATGCCCGGCATCGTCCGGAGGATCCACGCGAAGGGCGAGGCCGGCGTGGCCGTGGCCGCGACGGCCCCCACGGTGCCGCCGCCGCCCGACGTGCCGGCGATCGGCACCGCGGAAGACCCGACGATGCACCTGCACACGCGCTTCACCGACGTCATCGAGTGGGTCAACGTGAAGGCGGGCGAGTTCGTCGCCTACTGGGGCGTGATCGCGGTGTTCGTCTACTACTACGAGGTGCTCGCGCGCTACGTCTTCAACTCGCCCACCAACTGGGTGCACGAGAGCATGTTCCTCATGTTCGGCATGCAGTACATGATCTCCGGCGCCTACGCGTACAAGGAGGACCAGCACGTGCGCGTGGATGTGGTGTACACGCACCTGTCGACGCGCGGCAAGGCGATCGCCGACATCATCTCCTCGGTGTTCTTCTTCATCTTCACCATGACGATGCTCTGGACCGGCTGGAAGTTCGCCTCGGACGCGATCCAGGCGGGCGAGACCTCGTTCACCGAGTGGACCGTGCAGTACTGGCCGGTGAAGCTCGCCATCCCGATCGGCGCTGCGCTGATCGTGCTGCAGGGCGTGTCGAAACTGATCAAGGACATCATGCTGATCCGCAGGGGAGCGTGACGAATGGGACTCGAGATCTCGATCGAGTGGCTGAGCCTCATCCTCTTCGGGGGCCTCGCGCTGCTCCTCATGCTGGGGCTGCCGATGGCCTTCTGCACGGGCAGCCTGGCGGTGATCTGCCTGTACGTCTTCGGCAGTCCGGCGATCCTGAACATGATGCCCTCGCGCATCTTCCCGTTCATGACGGACTACCAGCTCTCGGCGGTGCCGCTCTTCATCTTCATGGCGGCGATTCTCGAGAAGGCGGGAATCATCGAGGAGTTGTTCGACGTCGTCTACAAGTGGCTCGGGTCGCTGCGCGGCGGCCTCGCCTCGGCGACGGTCATCGCCTGCACGCTCCTCGCCGCGATGGTGGGCGTGGTGGGCGCGACCGAAGTCACCATGGGCATGATCGCGCTCCCCGCGATGCTGCGCCGGGGCTACGACCAGAAGCTCGCCTGCGGCTCGCTGCTCGCGGGAGGGACGCTCGGGATCCTCATCCCGCCCTCGGTGATGGCGATCGTCTACGCGGTGGTCGCGCAGCAGTCGCTGGGCGAGCTGCTCATAGGCTCGGTTTTCCCCGGCCTGCTGCTCTCCGGGATGTACATCGTCTACATCACGGCGCGCTGCTACATCAACCCGAGCCTGGGCCCGGCGCTCCCGCCCGAGGAGCGCGTGGACTTCATGGAGAAGCTGCGCCTGCTGCGCAACACCATCGCGCCGATCCTGCTGATCCTCCTCGTGCTGGGCGTGATCTTCTTCGGCATCGCCACGCCCGTGGAGGCGGCGGGCATCGGCACCTTCGGCGCGCTCCTCGTGTGCGCGTTCAACCGGCGCCTGAACTGGGTGAACATCCACGAGGCGTCGATGGCGACGCTGAAGGCCACCTCGATGGTGATGTGGATCTTCTTCGGCGCGACGATGTTCGTGGGCTTCTTCATCGTGAAGGGCGGCCAGGAGTTCGTCGCCAACTCCATCATCGGCACCGGGCTCGCGCCCTACGGGATCCTCCTCCTCATGATGGTGGTGCTCTTCGTCCTCGGCATGTTCCTCGACTGGGTGGGGATCCTGCTCCTCACCGTGCCGATCTTCGTGCCGATCCTCACCAAGCTCTCGTTCGACGGGATGTTCGGCTTCGCCGGGGTGAAGCCGGACGACATCTCGCTCTGGTACGGCGTGATCTTCATCGTGAACATGCAGATGGCATTCCTCTCGCCTCCATTCGGCTACTCGCTCTTCTACCTGAAGAGCGTGGCGCCGCCGCAGATCAGCATGGCGACCATCTTCAAGGCCGCGGTGCCCTTCATCTGCCTGCAGGCGCTCACCAACGCGCTGTGCATCATGTTCCCGCAGATCGTCCTTTACCTGCCCCACCAGTTCTACGCGGGGCACTGAGGAGGCCGCATGCCGAGAGTGAGCGAGATCGACGACGCCCGGGGCGACCCGGTGCTCGCCGAGGTCTTCGAGAAGGAGCGGGCCGCCTACGGCGACCTGCTCAACCCGACCAAGGTGATGGCGCACTGCCCGCCGATCCTGCGCGCGGCGAAGCAGATGAGCGCCTCGATCGCCGAGTCGGGCACGCTGCCCAAGGGCCTGGTCGCTCTGGTCTCGCAGCGCGTCGCCACGATCAACGGCTGTCCTTTCTGAGTGGACATCAATTCCGCCCGTGTGGCGGAAATG
>DASUXK010000370.1:0-5060 GCA_036377935.1 Usitatibacter sp. | reverse complement strand
GAGGATCTGCCGGCTCACCGCGGACTGCGTGAGGAAGAGCTCGGCGGCCGCGCGCGTGAAGCTCTGGTGGCGGGCGGCCGACTCGAAGCCGCGCAGGAGGTCGAGGGGCGGCAGGTCGCGGCCGGGCTTATCCATTCCTGTTGCTCATGCAAGACATGCGCCGATTTCGTTTGCGCGCATAGTGCGGCGAGGAGGATATTGGGCTCACCGGATGCATTTTGCATGCGTCCGACTCATCCCACAAGGAGGCCCCATGGAACTGCGCGTGAACGCTCCGGTGCTGGAGCTCGATGAAGGACAGGTCATGACGCTGCTCGACGCCGAGGGCGCGCGCATCGTGCCGCGCCAGGGCTCGGTCTGGGTCACGCAGGAAGGCGATCGCGCCGACCACATCGTCGCGGTGGGCGAGGCGATGGTCGTGCTGCGGCCCGGGCGCACCGTGGTGCAGGCGCTGCGCCCGGCGCGGGTCGAGATCGTGGAGGCGGCCGGCGATGCCCGCTGACCTGCGCGACGTTCCCCTCGAGGCGCTCCACCCGGGGCCCGCGGCCTTCGTGCTTCGCGGCCTCGGCCAATGGCTGGAGCGCGCCGCCGACGCCCTCGAACGGCCGTCGCAACGCCGCCTGCCGCTCGAGCCCGTGCATCCCGCCCGCGACATCGACGAGGCGATGCACGAGCGCCGCCACCAGCTCTTCACCCGCTATTACTGAGGGGGTCAGGTTCATTTTTCGATCTGTCCCCTTTTTCGCTTTTCGATTCAGGCGCGCTCGATGAGCATCGCGTCGCCGTAGCTGAAGAAGCGGTAGCGCTCGTCGACGGCGTGGGCGTAGGCGCGGCGGATGTTGTCGACGCCCGCGAACGCGGAGACGAGCATGAGGAGCGTCGAGCGCGGCAGGTGGAAGTTGGTGAGCAGGCGCTCGACCACGCGGAAGCGGTAGCCGGGGACGATGAAGAGCCGCGTCTCGGCGGTGCCGGCGGCGAGCTCGCCGGCCGAGGCGGCCGATTCGAGCGCGCGCAGCGTGGTCGTGCCCACCGCGAGCACGCGCCCGCCGCGCGCCTTCGCCGCCGCGATCGCATCCACCGTCTCCTGCGGCACGCTGTACCACTCCGAATGCATCACGTGCTGCGAGACGTCATCGACCCGCACCGGCTGGAACGTGCCCGCGCCGACGTGCAGCGTGAGCGTCGCGAGCGAGGCGCCCTTCGCGCGCAAGGCATCGAGCATCGCGGCATCGAAGTGCAGGCCCGCCGTGGGCGCGGCCACCGCGCCGGGCGCGCGCGCGTACACCGTCTGGTAGCGCCGCTCGTCGTCGGCCTCGGGCGCGTGCCCGATGTACGGCGGCAGCGGCACCTCGCCCCACGCCTCGAGGACGTCGAGCACGGGACCGTCGAGGAAGAGCAGCTCGAAGAGCTCGCCCTCGCGGCCCAGCACTTCCACGACGCCGCCGCGCGCGAGACGGATCTGCCGTCCCGGCTTGGGCGTCTTGCTCGCGCGAACGTGGGCGAGCGCGCGCGACGGATCGAGGATGCGCTCGACCAGGATCTCCACCTCGCCGCCGGTCTCCTTGCGACCACGCAGGCGCGCCTTGATCACCTTCGTGTCGTTGAAGACCAGCAGGTCCTTCGCGTCGACGAGATCCACGAGGTCGCGGAACATGCGGTCGCGCATCTCGCCGGTGCGGCCGTCGAGATGCAGGAGGCGGCTCGCCGCGCGCTCGGCGGCGGGATGCTGGGCGATGAGCTCGGGGGGGAGGACGTAGTCGAAATCGGAGAGGTGCATCCAGAGATTATAATTTTGGGACCGCAAGTGAACTTGCGGGCAGCGGGAACGGTGTTCGAGCGGACGGCCGGTGCGACGGATCGTGTCGACGGTTGTGATGGCCGCCGCTCAACACCATCGGGCAGAGTTCCCTTCATTGCCGGGATGGCGGAATTGGTAGACGCACGGGACTCAAAATCCCGCGGTGGCGACACCATGTGGGTTCGATTCCCACTCCCGGCACCACACCCCTACTTCGACGCCGCCCCCACGAGGCATTCGCCCGGCGCCTCGAACCCCTCCGGCGATTCGAAGCAGCGCATCGACGCTTCGATTTCGTGCCACACGGATTCACGTTCTTCGGGCGGAAGGTGCGCCATCATCGCCTTGAATCCGCCGAACGCGTCGCGCGCGACCCGCACGTATTCGGCGGCACTGGCGATTGCGTGAGGGGCGGGCACGGCGTGAACCTCCGCATCGGCGAATCCCGCTTCACGGAATGCGCCTTCGAGAACGCCGGGGCCGCCCAGGGCGAAGGGTCCGGGTTGCCCCGGAACGGGCGGCGGAAGTTGCGCGCGACGACGGATGATCGAAGCGGGCATGGCGCCCCACGCATTGCGATCTGAAGTGGAAAACACGACGACGGCGACCCGGCCGCCGGCTTTCAGCACTCGGCGCCATTCGCGTAGCGCCGTCACCGGATGCGGCATGTACATGAGGCCCAGCCGGCACAGCACCGCGTCGAACGAAGCGTCGGGGAGGTCCGGCTTCTCTCCGTCCATGACGCGCGTCTCGACCTGCTCGAGTCCCCGCTCACGCGCGACCTGGCGCGCGAGCTCGACGATGCCCTCCGAGATGTCGGTGGCCAGCACGTGACCGTCGGGGCCGACGCGTTCGGCGGCGCTCACGGCCGGCTCACCCGCGCCGGCGGCGATGTCGAGGATGCGTTGGCCGGGTCGGATGCGGGCGAGATCGAGCATGCGGCGGGTCGCTTCGCCGTACCAGCGATCGAGCATGGGATTCCAGCGCCGCCACGCCGCGCCGTCCTCGTTCCATTGCTCGCGCTGCGCGTTCTTGTACTTCGCCGCGTCGAACGCGGCTTGCTGTTCGCCCACGCAGTCCTCCGGTCGCCGCGCCGACGCCCGCCGGCGGGCTCACATCTTTCGCTTCTCCAGGGGGAAGGGCAAGGCCGGCGCGGCGACCGGAGCGAGCCCCACCGCGCGGCGACGCAGGTAGAGCCACGCCGCGCCGCAAGCGATCGCCGCAAGGACGAGCCCGCTCCCCGCGCGCTGCTGGCTGTCGGAGAGGTAATTGAGGCAGAGTTGCGCGGGCGCGTCCTGGTAGAGGAGCCCCACGGTCGCGGCCATCCACGCGAAGTTGCCGACGAAGAAGGCCTCGAGCATCGGCGGCGAGCGCCGCCACGACGAGCGCAGCGCGGCGCCTGCGAGCGCGAGGCTCGCGAGCTTCGCCGCGTCGGTCGCCGGACTCGCGATCGCCGCATCGAGCGCCGAGGGGATCATCCAGTAGGCGAGCACCAGGCTCGCGAAGAGCCATCCCGTGAGCCCGAGCCGGTCGATGCTCGCGAAGCCGGCATCGAACCGCCGCCCGAAGGCGAGCGCGCCGAGCGCCATCGCGAGCGGGAAGGCGAGGAGCATGTGGCGCGCCATGTCGGCTTCGAGCGCGTGGCGAACCGGAGGAAGCATCAGCGAGCCCAGCATCCCGAGCGCGGCGATCGCGCGGCCGCGCGCGCTCATCGCCCGATCCGCTCCGCGAACGCGAGCGCCTCGCGATACTTCTCCATCGGGAAGATGCGCACGAGTCGCCCCGGCGGAACGATCACGTGGATCGCGGCGTTGTGCGCGTAGCCGCCCATGCCGTCGTGGATCACCACCACGCCGGTCTCGTCGAGGAGCCGGCGCAGCGCCGCGTCGTCGGCCGGCGCGGCGATCGTCCACACGCGCGCATCGGCCCCGTGACGCCGCCCGTAATCGGCGAGCGCGGAAGGCGTGTCGTGCGCGGGATCGAAGCTCACGCTCGCCAGCCGCACGCCGGGCGCCTCGTCGCCGATGCGGTCCTGGAGCTGCCGGAACTCGGTGCCGGTCACGCTGCAGATGGAAAGGCAGCGCGTGTACATGAAGGTCACCAGCCACGCGCGCGCCCGCGGATCGGAATTCCAGAGAGTCCGCGTGCGCCCGTCGGAAGCGACGACGAGCGGATCGGCCACCGTCGCGGGATGCTCGGCCACCCGGATGCGCCGCGCATCCTCCGTGGTCCAGGCGCGGAAGCCGAGCGTGAGGCGGGAAGCGGCGGCGTACGCGGCGAAGAGGCAGAGCCCGATCGCGAGCAGCGTCGGCCAGAGCGGCTTCGCCCGCCGATCGCTCACTTCATCGCGGCGAGCTCGGCCTCGCCCTTCCACGGTCCACCGTGCGACGCGGTCTGCGCGCGCGCCTTCGCCACGGTCTCCTCCGCGATCGCGCCGGCGCGGTTGCCCCACTCGCCGCGCACGTAGGTGAGGACCGCCGCGATGGAGGCGTCGTCGAGCTGGTCCTTGAACGCCGGCATCGCGCCGTCGTACTTCACGCCCTTCACGGTGAGCGGCCCCTGAACCCCGTGCAGCACGATGCTCGCGACGAGCGAGTCGCGGCCCTGCGCCCATTCGGAGCCCGCGAGCGGCGGGAAGACGCCGGGCACGCCCTGCCCCGTCGCCTGGTGGCACGCGGCGCAGCGCGCGGAGAAGATCGCGGCGCCGTTCACCGTGCCGCCTTCCGCGCCGCCGGGCTTCGCCATGAGGTCCGCCACGGTGCGATGGTCGCCCAGCTCCACGCGGCCGTCGGGCGCCGCGGTGAGGATGTAGAACATGCCGAAGATCACCATCACGGCGACGAGGAGCAGGATGCCGACGGGGATCGGCGTCGGCAGCTCGTACGGATCGTCCTTCTCGCGCCGCTCCTGCGAGGAAACCGGAACGGGCGCGCTCATCGCTTCGCCTCGATCGCGGGATAGGTGTGGTCGAGCGAGGCGAGGTACGCGGCGAGGTCGAGCGCGCGCGGCGTGGCGACCACGACCTTGCCGGGAGGCGCCGTGCCCTGGGGCAGCGGCACGACACGCTCGCCCGCATCCGCCTGGTCCTTCACCTCGAAGAGAAACGGGAACGAAGGCATGATGCTGCCCGGCACGTAGGCGCGCGGCTGGTAGAGGTGGCCGAGCTGCCAGTCCGCGCTCGGCTGGCGCGCGCCGATGTTGAAGAGGTCGGGGCCGGTGCGCATCGTCCCGAGCAGGTGCGGCCTGTCGTAGTAGTAATCGG
>DASUXK010000369.1:0-7043 GCA_036377935.1 Usitatibacter sp. | reverse complement strand
ATCGTGCTGGGCGCCGCGTTCATGCTCGTCGTGGACACGATCTGCCGCACGGCCTTCCCCTTCGAGATCCCGCCGGGTGTCGCGACCGCCTTCGTCGGCACGCCCGCGTTCATCGCGCTGCTCGCGCTCT
Source organism: Usitatibacter sp. (assembly GCA_036377935.1). Classification (GTDB taxonomy): domain Bacteria; phylum Pseudomonadota; class Gammaproteobacteria; order Burkholderiales; family Usitatibacteraceae; genus Usitatibacter. Next base: position 6,913 of record DASUXK010000369.1, on the reverse strand, counting down.
CGTTCCGGAGGTCCGCGTGACGCTCGCCGCCCGCGGCCTCGCCTACGGCTTTCGCGAGCGCGTGGTCGGCCGCGGCGTGGAGATCGAGATTCCCGCGGGCGAGGTGGTGTGCCTCCTCGGCCCGAACGGCAGCGGGAAGACGACGCTGCTGCGCACGCTGCTCGGGCTGCTCCCACCGCTCGCGGGGACGGTGACCCTCGACGGCCGCCCGCTCGAGGCGTGGCCCGCGCGCGAGCGCGCCACGCGGCTCGCCTACGTCCCGCAGGCCGCCGAGAGCTACTTCGATTTCAGCGTGCTCGAGATGGTGGAGATGGGACGCACCGCGCATCGCGGCGTGTTCGCGCGGCCGGGCGCACGCGACCTCGAGCGCGCGAACGACGCGCTCGCGAGGCTCGGGCTCACCGCGCTCGCCGAGCGTCCCATCCATCGCGTGAGCGGCGGCGAGCGGCAGCTCGCGCTCATCGCGCGCGCGCTCGCTACCGAGGCCACGTACGTGATCATGGACGAGCCGGCCGCGAACCTCGACTTCGGCAACCAGGCGCTGGTGCTCGAGGAGATCGCGCGCCTTCGGCAAGCCGGCGTCGCGGTCGTCTTCTCGACGCACCATCCCGACCACGCCCTGCGCATCGCCGACCGCGTCGCGATGATCCGCGGCGGCGCCATGATGGCGGCGGGCGCGACGGACGACGTCGTGAATTCCGAAAACCTTTCGGCGCTTTACGGCCGCGCGGTCGAGGTGGCTTTGGTAGCATCGGGCGAAGGAACTCCCCGGCGCGTCTGCGTTCCCGGCAGCGCCCGGCCCTCGTGAGGAGAGCCATGGCCGTGCGAACCCGACACGCGAAGAAGGCGAGCCCCGAGGGCTCGGTACTCGAGCCGCGCCCGCCGCGGCCGCGATTCGCCCGACCGGACCATCTCGGATTGCGGGGCCCGGAATACGCGGCGCTCGCGCGGCTCGACACCCCGCAGAAGATCCAGGCGTTCCTCAACGCGATTCCCATCAACCACGAGGTCGGCGGCGAGACGGTGCTCTCGGTGCGCGAGGTGCTGCGCCAGCGGCGCGCGCACTGCATCGAAGGCGCGATGCTCGCCGCGTGCGCGCTGTGGATCCACGGCGAGCCGCCGCTCGTGCTGCACCTCGATTGCGACATCAGCGACTACCCGCACGTGATCGCGCTCTTCCGCCGCGGCGGCGCGTGGGGCGCCATCTCCAAGACCAACGGCGCGCCGCTGCGCTACCGCGATCCCATCTACCGCACGCTGCGCGAGCTGGCGCTCTCCTACTTCCACGAGTACTCCAACAAGCGCGGCCACAAGACGCTGCGCAGCTACTCGCTGCCCTTCGACCTGCGCCGCCTCGACGCGCGCGAATGGGTGACCGCGACCGAGTCGTGCTGGTCCACGCACGATCGCCTCGCGGAGCTGCGCCACTTCCCGCTCATCAACCGCCGCCAGGAGCGCCTGCTCGCCAAGCGCGACGCCTTCGAGCGCAAGGCCTCGAAGCTCGTCGAGTACCCGAGGCCCGAGAAGCTCGAAGCGTGAAAATCGAAAATGGGTCGGATTACTTTTCCGCTTCCTGGAAAAAGTAATCGGTCCCCGTTTTCGGTGGGGCGGGCTCGCGCGGGAGCTCGGCGAGGCGCAGCTCCCACCAGCCCACGTCGTGCCAGCGGCCCATCTTGAAACCGACGTTGCGATAGACGCATAGCGGCGTAAAGCCCACGGACTCGTGCAGCGCGACGCTCGCGGCGTTCGGGAGCGTGATGCCGGCGTAGGCGTTGAAGAAGCCCTGCCGGCGAACGATGGCAAGCAGCTCGCGATAGAGCGCGCCGCCGATGCCGCGACCCTGGAATTCGCGGCGCACGTAAGCCGAGACGTCCACCGACCACTGGTAGGCGTGCCGTTCCTTGTGGCGGCCGGCGTACGCATAGCCCACGACGCGGCCGTCCTCTTCGCACACGAGCCATGGGCAGAGCTCGAGCACCGCCGCGATACGCCGGGCCATCTCCTCGACCGCCGGCGGATCGCGCTCGAACGAGATCGCGGTATCGCGCACGTACGGCGCGTAGATGGCCTGGATGTCCGCCGCGTCGTGCGGACGAGCGATGCGGATGCGCGGATCCTCGAGCGCCATGGATGCCTCCCTGGCCGCCACCGTGAGCAGCAAGCGTGCCACGGCGGCTTGCGCCGGCTCGCGGGGAGCGCCGCGTGCAAGCGCCGCCGGAGGCGCGCACTTGCGTTGTGCGGCGCGCCCGGCCGCCGCACCGCCGCGGTGCGAGGAGGCGCCGCTTTCCGCAACTTCGCGCCGCCCCCCTTGTCGATTGGCCGTGCGGGAGCCGAAAAGCGTCCAGAAGGGCCGTGCGGCCGCGGGCTACCAGGGCTCGGGGCCGATCGGCCTCGTCGCCCTCGTCCAGCAGGGCTGGGAGGAGTTCCTCCCGTTTCCGACGGCGATCGTCGCCGGCTTCGTCGCGCTCGCCGTCCTCACCCTCTGGATGGACAACACGCACCTCGCGTGGCTGCGCTGGGGCCGCGAGGAAGTGATCGGCAAGTTCGTCTTCGTGAAGGAAGAGGGCACGGCGTCGGTGCTCGGCCAGCTCCTGGGCGGGCTCCTCACCGTCATCTCGATCACCTTCTCGGTGCTGCTCCTCGCCGTGCAGCAGACGGCGACCGCGTTGAGCAACCAGGTCTACTCGCAGTTCCTGCGCCGGCGCATCAACCAGCTCTACTTCGGCTTCTTCCTCGGCCTAGCGGTCTACGACGTCATCGCCCTCGCGGCGGCGCATCCCGGCTTCAATCCCGTCTACACCGCGACCGCGGCCGTCGTGCTGACCACGCTCGGCCTGTGCCTGCTCGTCCTGCTCATCTACAGCACCGTGGACCAGATGCGGCCCGAGGTGATCATCGAATCGCTGCGCGACCACACGCTGGGCGCGCGGGAGCGCGCCCTGGAAATGCTCGCGCGCACGCGGCGCGCGTCGCGGTCGAAGGCTCCCGTGCAGGTCACGGTCTTCGCGGACAACGACGGATTCGTCCAGGAGCTGCGGCTCGATGCGCTGGGCGCCTCGCTCGACAAGCTGCGCGATCCCGAAGCGGAGATCGAGGTGCTGCACCCGATCGGCGCGTTCGTCGCCTACGACGACCGGCTCGCCGTGATCCGCGCGCGCGACCGCGAAGGCGCGCGCGCGATCGCCGACGACGTGAAGCGCGCGCTCGTGCTGAAGAGCGAGCGCGACCTGCGGCGCGACGCGGCCTTCGGCATCGTGCAGCTCGAATCGATCGCGTGGACGACCGCCTCCAGCGCCAAGTCCACGCCCGAGCCGCCGCGCATCGCGATCAACGCGCTGCGCGACCTCCTCGGCCGGTGGATCGCGGGCGCCGGCGAGCCCGGGCGGGAGCGGGAAGCCCACGGCAAGCCGGTCGCGGTCGTCTACCCGGACCGCCTGCACCGCGACGTGATCGACGCGCTCGTCACGATCGGCATCGCGAGCAACGAGTCGCTGCAGCACGTCGTGATCGGCGCGGCGTTCGATGCGCTGGGCCAGCTCCTGCCGCGAGCGAAGGGCGAGCTTCACGCGCACGTCCTCGACGCGATCCGCGCGCTCATCCCGTCGTTGAGCGACCTCACCCTCACCGCCCGCCTGGAGGACATTCTCGCCGCGCTGCGCCGCGCGCTGCAGGAGGATGGCGCGCACGCCGTGGCGCAGGAGGTCGGCGCGGCACTCGCTCGCAAGGAATCGGAGCGGGGCCGGCTGCGGGAGTCGGCCCGCTAGTGCGGCGCGCGCGCCGGGCGCTTCGGCGGCGCCACCTCGAGCTCCACGATCTCGGCGCGCGCCTTGCCGAGCGCGATCGTCAATCGCGCCACGGTCACCGGAAGGCGAAAGCGCCTCGGCCCGGCGCTTCCCGGATTCAAATGGAGCACGCCGCCCTCCTCGGCGATCCGTGGCTGGTGCGAATGTCCCGACACGACCACCTCCACGCCGCGCGGCACCTCGCGCAGCGACTTGATGTCGTGGACCAGGTGGATCCGGACGCCCCCGAGCTCGACCGTCTTCGTCTCCGGCACGCGCCTCGCCCAGCCGTCCGTGTCGTTGTTGCCGCGAATGGCGACCACCGGGGCGATGCGGGCGAGCGCCGCGAGGATCGCGGGATCGCCGATGTCGCCCGCATGCAGGATGTGCCCGGAGCCTTCTAGCGCCTCGAGCGCCTCGGGACGCAGCAACCCGTGCGTGTCCGAGATGACGCCGATCCTCACCCGGCCGGCGTCCAGAGCAGGTCGGTCACGCCGGGGTCGATCCCGCGCTGCGAAAGGAGCGTCGTCACCTGGCCGCGGTGATGGGTTTGGTGGTTGAAGAAGTGCGCGACGGCCAGGCGCATCGGCGTGCGGCGCGGCTGCGGATTCACCATGCTGGTGTAGGCGAGCTCGCCGTCGAGCGCGCGGTCATCGAGCGTGGCGGCCCAGCTTTCGATCGCCGCGTCGGTCCTCGCGCGCTCGACGCGCAGCGTCGCGAAATCCGCGTAGAGCTCCTGGTCGAGCGACTTCGCCGTGAAGGGCTCGGCGGTGAAGCGGCCCATCCACAGGCGGTCGGCGAGCAGCAGGTGGTTCAACGTGCCGTGGATCGACTTGAAGAAGGCGCGCACGTCTTCCTTGCGCTGGGCGTCCGTGAGGCCGGCGCAGCACTCGTACAGCCGCTCGTTCATCCAGCGGTTGTAGCGCGCCAGGGTGCGGAACTGCTCGGGCGGGGTCACTTCGGCGTGCGCCCCATCGCGTAGAACTCGTCGTTCGGCCGCATGTCGGTGAGGTTCGCCATGCGGTTGGAAAGCGCGAAGAAGGCGGCGATCGCGCCGATGTCCCACGCGTCCTCGTCGCTGAACCCATGCGCCTTCAGCGCCGCGAAATCCGCTTCCCCGATGCGCTCCGCATCGCGCGAGACCTTCATCGCGAAATCGAGCATCGCCTTCTGGCGCGGCGTGATGTCCGCCTTGCGGTAGTTCGTCGCGACCTGGTCCGCGATGAGAGGGTTCTTCGCCCGGACGCGAAGGATCGCGCCGTGGGCGACCACGCAGTACAGGCACTGGTTGGCGCCCGAGGTCGCGACCACGATCATCTCGCGCTCGGCCTTGGTGAGCGCGCCGGGCTTTTCCATGAGCGCGTCGTGGTAGGCGAAGAACGCGCGGAACTCGTCGGGCCGGTGCGCGAGCGCGAGGAACACGTTGGGCACGAAGCCCGCCTTCTCCTGCACCGCCAGGATGCGCGTGCGGATGTCCTCGGGCAGTTGCGAGAGGTCGGGGACGGGATAGCGGCTGATGGGCCGCGCGTCGGTCGTTGCGTTCACGGCTGGGCTCCTCGGGGCGAGGCGACCATGGTAGCGCTTCGCTACGGCTCGAAGTAGCGCGACAGGACCAGCGCGAGCACGCCGCCCCACGGCAGCAGCAGCACCGCGGCGGTGAGCCCCACGAGGAAGCGCGCGATGCGCCGCGCGCCGTCGCTCGCCCCTTGCACGAGCCCGCCCGCCCAGATCGCGCCCGCGCCCGCCACGACGAGCGTGAAGAGGTACGCGCCCATGCCGGCCACGCCGACGAACATCAGGTCCGAAAGGTCGAACTGCCCCGCGCGCAGGCGGAACACCGAGCGCACGAGCACGCCGAACCACACCAGCATCGGCAGCACGCCCAGCCCCATGACCGTGTTCGCGGCGGCGATGCGGCGGCCGTTGGACACGCGCCCCTCCGGCTCAATCCGGCGGAAACTCCGCCGTGATCTCGCGCAGGAACGTCCGCGTGGTCTCCACCTCGCGCGCCTCCTGCGCCGTGAGCTCCCGGAAGGTCACCCAGGCGATGGCCTCCGCGCGATAAGCGTCGCTCGCAGCCACGCGGGCCGATTCGGCGTCGGGATACGACTCGCCGATCACCGTGCCCCATTCGGCGTCGCAATGGATCAGGAACACGCCGTCCTCGACGAGGTTCTCGGCGATCACCAGGCGCGAGACGACGCCCGGCGCGAGGGGGACGCCCGCCGCGAGCCCATGCATCGCATTCGGCCCGCCGGCCGCGCCCGAAAGGAAGGCGTATTCGAGCGCGCGCGCGCCGTCGAGAAGGATCGGGGGTTCGTCCATGGAAGCGTCATTCTAGCGCCGCCTCAGAAGGTGCCGTTGTACACCGCGCAGCCGCGGCAGATTTCCGGCGGCTCGCCGGAGGCCAGGCGCTCGCGGAACGCCTGGTACTCGGCGCTCGTCCACACGCGGACCGCGCCCTCCTTCGCCATGTTGCCGAAGGCGTGGCGGTCCGGCGTCGCGATCATGCAGCACGGCATCGCCTGCCCCGTGTAGCTCACGTAGGCGCGGCGGTACGGCCAGTCGCAGCGATCGACCCCGCGGGCCTCGGGCGGCGGCGCCCCGCGCGCGAGCTTCGGCAGCCGCAGTCGCACGCCGAGCCGTTCCGCCGCCTCGCGCGCCTCGGCGAACCAGCGCTCGACCTCGCGCGAGTCGGCGTCGAGGAGCGTCTGCCGGTCCACGAAGTCGCGCATCGGCTGGTACTTCGGGGGCAGCGTTCCCTCGCTGAAATCGTGCGCGAGATGCTGCACCGAGATCGTCGCGATGCCGTGGTCGCGCGCGAGGCGGACCAGGCGCGGAAGCTGCTCGAGGTTGCGGCGCATGGCGACCGCCACGAGCGAGACCTCCGGCTCCTCGCCACCGGCACGGCGCTTCGCCTCCATCAGCCGCTCGAGGTTGCGCATCACGCGCGCGAACCTGGCGCCCACGCGGATGTACTCGTAGGCCTCGGCCTCGGCGGCGTCGAGCGAGACGTGCAGCTCCTTCAAGCCGCTCGCGACCAGCTCGTCGATGCGCCGATCGGAGAGCGCGGTGAGGTTCGTGTTCGTGGAGACCTCGATCCCCTTCGCCGCGGCGTAGCGGATCATGTC
>DASUXK010000368.1:0-34295 GCA_036377935.1 Usitatibacter sp. | reverse complement strand
CCACGTCGAGGCCGGCTGGGACGATGCCGTCGAAGCCGCGCTGGGCGTGCGCCTCAATGCCGTGCGCCTCGGGGACGATTCCTTCCTGCCCGAGATCCTGCGTGACGCCCCGCCCGCGAACCTCGCGCTCTTCCTGGAGCGCGGCGCGCCCGAGGCCGCGGCTGCCGGCTCGCATCTCAAGCCGCTCTCGTCCGTGGTGACGAGCTCGCGCGGCGGCGTCTCCTCGTACCTGCGCGACGCGCTCGCGCACGTCTACCTGCTGCCCGACGGCGAGGATGGCATGGCGCTCGCGCGCATCCTTCCGCCCGGCGGCCTCCTCGTCTCGAAGGCCGGGCACCTCTTCGGCCGGCAGGGCGTGGTCTTCCACGGCCCGCAATCGGAATTGCACGGGGTGCTGCAGCGCCAGCGCGAGATCGAGGACCTGCAGGGGCGAATCCCCGAGCGCACCCGCGCCCGCGGCGAGGTGGAAGACGCGCTCCGGTCGCTCGAGCAGGAGCTGCGCTCGGGACAGGAAGACGCGCAGCGCCTGCGCGACGAGGTGAATCGCGCGCGCCAGCACAGCCACTCGCTCGAGGTGGACTACCTCAAGCTCGCCCAGAGCTCGCAGCAGGCCGAGCAGCGCCGCGAGGCGATCCGCGCGGAGCTCGCCACGCTCGAGGAGGAGGAGGGCCGCGAGCGCCTGGAGATGCAGGAGGCGCAGCACGCGATGGAGGAAGGCTCGCGCCGGATCGAGGAGATCGTGCAGCGCGTGCAGGCGCTCGAGGACGCGGCGAAGGCCGCGCAAGCGGCGCTCGACGCGGCGCGCCGCGGCATCGCCGATGCCGAGCGGGCGCTGTCCGAGGCGCGCTTCCAGGAGCGCGGCGCGCGCGACAAGGTCGAGGCGCAGTCGCAGCTCGTGGTGTCGCTGCGCGAGCGGCTGGCCGCGCTCGCCGCGACCCGCGAGAACGCCGCGGCGGAGCTCGGCAAGCTCGACGAGGGCAACGTGCGCGAGCGGCTGCAGCAGGCCCTCGCCGTGAAGGCCGAGCGCGAGCGCGCGCTCGCCGATGCGCGCGGGGGGCTCGAGCACGTGACCGAGCGGCTGCGCGCGATCGAGGAGTCGCGCCTCGCCGTCGAGCAGGGGTTGAATCCGCTGCGCGAAAGGATCACCGAGCTGCGCGTGAAGGAGCAGGAGGCGGCGACGCATGTCGAGCAGTACGCCGGGCAGCTCCAGGAAGCGGGCGTCACGCGCGAGGAGATGGCCGAGCAGATCGAGAAGCGCGTGCGCTCCTCGGGGATGCAGGCCGAGATCAACCGCCTGAACGAGGAGATCGCGGCGCTGGGGCCGGTGAACCTCGCCGCGCTCTCGGAGCTGGAGACCGCGCGCGAGAGGAAGACGTACCTCGACGCGCAGGCCACCGACCTCGCGCAGGCCGTGGAGACGCTGGAAGCCGCGATCAAGCGCATCGACCGCGAGACGCGCGAGCTGCTGCAGGAGACGTTCGACATCGTCTCGCGCAACTTCAGCGAGATGTTCCCCGCGCTCTTCGGCGGCGGCCAGGCGAGCCTCAAGCTCACGGGCGAGGAGATCCTCGACGCGGGCCTGCAGGTGTTCGCGCAGCCGCCGGGCAAGAAGAACCAGTCGATCCAGCTCCTGTCCGGCGGCGAGAAGGCGCTCACCGCGATCTCGCTCGTCTTCTCGCTCTTCAAGCTGAACCCGGCGCCCTTCTGCCTGCTCGACGAGGTGGACGCGCCGCTCGACGACCCGAACACCGAGCGCTTCTGCGAGCTGGTGCGCCAGATGTCGGCGCAGACGCAGTTCCTCTTCATCACCCACAACAAGATCACCATGGAGCTCGCGCAGCAGCTCGTCGGCGTGACCATGCCCGAGCCGGGCGTCTCCAAGATCGTGGAGGTGGACGTGGATGCGGCGATCGAGCTCGCGAAGAAGCAGGCGGCTTGAAAGACGGGAACCCCCGATGAACACAGATGAACCCAGATGAGGCGCGAGAACCATAAGCGATCGCAACGTGCCGGTCGTGCATGGCTCGATGGCCGGATGTACCCCGGTCGTCGGTGTCCACCCGCGTTCATCCGTCGTTCCAACCGTTTGAGCACACCCGAAGGGGCCGCATGAGCCGCCTTCAACTGGGCCTTCTCATCGCCGGCGCGATCGTCATCGCGCTGGTGGTGATCTACAACGGGTGGCAGGAGCGGCGCGCGCGCGGCCGCGCGGAGAAGGCTTTCGGCGGCACCGCGGGCGACGCGCTCTTCGACGAGCCGCAGGCCGGCGCACGGCGCGAGCCCACGCTGGGCGCGCTTCCCGCCGACGAGGGCGATACGGTGCTCGCCCGCGCGCGCGCGCAGCCGCTCGCCGCCGCCGAGGAGCTCGCCGCCGCGGGCGGGCCGGAAGCGGAGATCTCCGCGCGCATCGACACGGTCGCGGTGATCCTCGCCGACGACCCGGTTTCCCGCGAGCAGCTCGAGCCGCTCGAGGCCGCGCTCGCCGGGCACGGCGGGCGGGTGCTCATCGAGGGCATCGTCGACGAGCAATGGCATCCGGTGGCCACGGCGCCGCGCTCGAGCTGGCGCGAGCTGCGCGTGGGGCTGCAGCTCGCGAGCCGCCAGGGCCCGGTCGGCGAGGAGGAGATCGAGGCGTTCAACGCCGCCATCGCCGACTTCGCCGCGCAGGTGAACGCCGTGTCGCAGCGCGAGGCGCCCGCCACGGCGGCGGCACGGGCGCGCGAGCTCGACGGCTTCTGCGCCGACGCGGACATCGAGGTCGCGGTGAACGTGATCGGGCAGTTCGGCGCCACCTTCTCGCTCGCGCGCGTGAAGCAGCTCGCGCTCGAGGCGGGCCTGTCCGAGACCGCCGAAGGCGAGCTCGTGCGCCACGGCGCGGACGGCGCGCCCGCCTACGCGATCCGCCGCATGGACGAGCCGGGCGCGAGGCCCTCGGCCACGTACGCGAGCGGATTGACCTTCGCCCTGGACGTGCCGCACGTCGCCGACGCGCCCGGCAAGCTCGCGGAGATGTTCGAGCTCGCCGGGCGCTTCGCCGCCACGCTCGGCGGCCAGGTCGTCGACGACAACCGCCGCCCGCTCACCGAGGCGGGCCTCGCCACCATCCGCCGCTCGCTCGAGGCCGTGGCGGGCGAGATGCAGGCGCAGGGCATCCCCGCCGGCGGCGCGCTCGCGCGCCGGCTCTTCTCCTGAGCGATCCCGCGGTGGCCGGCGCGAAGCATGGCGCGCCCGCGGAGGCGCACGCGAGGGCGGAGAAGCTGCGCCGCGAGATCGAGCGCCACAACCGCCTCTATTACGTCGAGGACGCGCCGGTCATCTCCGACGCCGAGTTCGATCGCCTCTTCCAGGAGCTCGCGGATCTCGAGGCGCGCCACCCCGCGCTGCGCACGCCCGATTCGCCGACCCAGCGCGTGGGCGCCGCGCCGAGCGCGGCCTTCGCCGAGGTGTTGCATCGCGTGCCGATGCTCTCGATCAACAACGGCTTCACCGACGAGGACGTCGAGGCGTTCGACCGGCGCTCGCGCGAGGCGCTGGAAACCGAGGCCGTGGAGTACCACTGCGAGCTCAAGTTCGACGGGCTCGCCGTCAACCTCGCCTACGAGCACGGCGTGTTCGTGCAGGGCGCCACGCGCGGCGACGGCACGAAGGGCGAGGACGTGACGGCGAACCTGCGCACCGTGCGCTCGATCCCGCTGCGCCTCGGGACGGACAGGCCGCCGCGGCTCCTCGAGGTGCGCGGCGAGGTGATCATGCTGCGGCGCGACTTCGAGGAGGTGAACCGGCGCGCGCTCGAGCGCGGCGAACGCACCTTCGTGAATCCGCGCAACGCCGCGGCCGGGGGGCTGCGCCAGCTCGATCCGAAGCTCACGGCGAAGCGCAAGCTCTCGTTCTTCGCCTACGGCATCGGCGCGGCGGAAGGCTTCGACGTGCCGCCCACCCACGCGAAGCTCCTCGACCGCCTCGCGGCGATGGGTTTCGCGGTGGCGAAGGACCGGCGCGTGGCGCGCGGCGCCGCGCAGCTCCTCGCCTTCTACCGCGACGTGGGCGCGAAGCGCCCGCAGCTTGCCTACGGCATCGACGGCGTCGTCTACAAGGTGAACCGCTTCGCGGACCAGGAGCGGCTGGGGTTCGTGTCGCGCGCGCCGCGCTGGGCGCTCGCGCACAAGTTCCCGGCCGAGGAGGCGACCACGGAGCTCCTCGACATCGGCGTGCAGGTGGGGCGCACGGGCGCGCTCACGCCGGTCGCGCGCCTGAAGCCCGTGTTCGTGGGCGGCACCACCATCGAGAACGCGACGCTGCACAACGAGGACGAGATCCGCCGCAAGGACGTCTGGCGCCGCGACACGGTGATCGTGCGCCGCGCGGGCGACGTCATCCCGGAGGTGGCCGGCGTGGCGAGGAAGGGCCCGCGCGAGCCGCGCGACCGCTTCGAGATGCCGAAGACGTGCCCCGAATGCGGCTCCGCGGTGGTGCGGCTCGAGGACGAGGCCGTCGCGCGCTGCACCGGCGGGCTCGTCTGCCCCGCGCAGCGCAAGCAGTCGCTGCTGCACTTCGCGCAGCGGCGCGCCATGGACATCGAGGGCCTCGGCGACAAGCTCGTCGACCAGCTCGTGGACGAGGGCATCGTGCGCACGCCCGCGGATCTCTACCGGCTCGGCGTGGCGGGCCTCGCGGCCCTCGAGCGCATGGGCGAGAAGTCCGCCGCGAACCTGGTCGCCGCGATCGAGCGCAGCAAGGAGACGACGCTGCCGCGCTTCCTCTATGCGCTGGGCATCCGCAACGTGGGCGAGGTGACCGCCCGCGACCTCGCGCGCCATTTCGGCACGCTCGACGCGATCATGGACGCGAGCGTGGAGGAGCTGCAGGAGGCGCCCGACGTGGGGCCGGTGGTGGCGGAGTCGATCGCGAGCTTCATGGGCGAGCGCCACAACCGCGAGGGCATCGAGCAGCTGCGCGCGGTCGGCGTGCATTGGACGGAGGGCGCCCCGGCTCGCGCGGAGCGCACCGGACCCTTCGCGGGTAAGATTGTCGTGCTCACCGGCACGCTCGCGGCGATGACGCGCGACGAGGCCAAGGAGCGCGTCGAGGCGGCGGGCGGGAAGGTGACCGGCTCGGTCTCGAAGAAGACGGATTACGTGGTCGCGGGCACCGAGGCGGGCTCCAAGCTCGACCGGGCGCAGGAACTCGGCGTGCGCGTGCTGGACGAAGAAGAGTTCCTCAAACTGCTCGGCGCATAGCCGTACCGACGACAATGCACAAGATCACCAAGGCGGTATTCCCCGTCGCGGGGCTCGGCACCCGCTTCCTGCCCGCCACCAAGGCCTCTCCCAAGGAGATGCTGCCCATCGTCGACAAGCCCCTCATCCAGTACGCGGTGGAGGAGGCGGTCGCGGCGGGCATCACGGAGATGATCTTCATCACCGGGCGCGGCAAGCGCGCGATCGAGGACCACTTCGACAAGGCCTACGAGCTCGAGGCGGAGCTGCAGGCGCACGGCAAGAACAAGCTGCTGCGCGAGGTGCGCGGGCTGCTTCCCGAAGGCGTGAGCTGCACGTACATCCGCCAGTCCGAGGCGCTGGGGCTCGGCCACGCGGTGCTGCGCGCGCGCCACCTCGTGGGCGACCAGCCCTTCGCCGTGATCCTCGCCGACGACCTCATCGACGCGCCGCTGCCCGTGATGCGGCAGATGGCCCAGGCGCACGCGCGCCACGGCGGGAGCATCGTCGCGGTGCAGGACGTCGCGCGCGAGGACACCGCCTCGTACGGCATCGTCTCGGCCGAGCGCATCGGCCCTTCGATCTCGCGGGTCACCGCGATCGTCGAGAAGCCCAAGCCCGAGGACGCGCCGTCGACGCTCGGCGTCGTCGGCCGCTACATCCTCTCGCCGCGCATCTTCCACTTCCTCGAGAACCTGCGCCCGGGCGCGGGCCGGGAGATCCAGCTCACCGACGCGATCGGGCGGCTGATGCGCGAGGAGCCGGTGTTCGCCTACGAGTTCGACGGGCGGCGCTACGATTGCGGCTCGAAGCTGGGCTACCTCGAGGCCACCGTGAACTACGCGCTGAAGCACCCCGAGGTCGCCGCGCCCTTCAAGACGTTCCTGAACGAGACGGTCGCGGCCGCCGTGCCCGCGAAGCGCTCGTGAACCGCCGCGATGCGCAGCGCCTGCTCGACGAAGCGGACCTGCTGTGCACCGCGCAAGAGGTGGATCGCGCGGTCTCGCGGATGGCGGGGGAGATCTCCGCGCGGCTGCGCGACGAGTTCCCCGTCGTGCTCTCGGTGATGGGCGGCGCGGCGGTCTTCACCGGCCGGCTGCTGCCGCTCCTCGCCTTCCCGCTCGAGTTCGGCGCGATCGAGGTCACGCGCTACAACAACGACACGCAGGGCCGCGAGATCTCCTGGCGCCTGCCCCCGCGCGACAACGTGCGCGATCGCACGGTGCTCGTCGTGGACGACATCCTCGACGAGGGCGTGACGCTGGCCGCGATCCGCGCGAAGCTGGAGGAGATGGGCGCGCGCAAGGTCTACGCCGCGGTCTTCGCCGACAAGGACATCGGCCGGGCGAAGCCCGCGCACGCGGACTTCGTGGGCGTCACCGTGCCCAACCGCTACGTGTTCGGCTTCGGGATGGACGCCTACGGCTTGTGGCGCAACCTGCCGGCCATCTATGCACTTAAAGATTAAGGCGTGAGGAGCCCCGGATGGACACAGACTCGACCAGGACCATCCGTGTTCATCGGTGTTCATCCGTGATTCCATCGACTTCCAGCGACCCATGATCGCCATCATCGGAGGCAGCGGCCTCACGCGCCTCGCCAACCTCGAGATCACCCACCGCCAGATCGTCCGCACGCCCTACGGCGAGCCGTCGGGGCCGCTCACGTTCGGGCACATCGGCGAGGCGGAGGCGGTGTTCCTCGCGCGCCACGGCTATGCGCACACGCTCGCGCCGCACGAGGTGAACTACCGCGCCAACCTGTGGGCGCTGCAGGCGCAGGGCGTGACGAACGTCATCGCGGTGTGCACGGTGGGCGGGATCGCCGCGCACCTGACCGCCGGCACGATCGCCGTCCCGGACCAGATCATCGATTACACTTGGGGCCGGCCGTCGACGTACTTCGAGGGGTCGGAGCAGCCGGTGACGCACATCGACTTCACGCATCCGTACACGGAGGAGCTGCGCCGCGCGGCGGTCGAGGCGGCACGCGAGGTGGGCATCGCGGTGTCCGACGGCGGCACTTACGCCGCGACGCAGGGGCCGCGCCTGGAGACCAAGGCCGAGATCGACCGGCTGGAGCGCGACGGCGCGACGATGGTGGGAATGACCGGCATGCCGGAGGCGGCGCTCGCCCGCGAGCTGGGCCTGGGCTACGCCGCGCTCGCCGTCGTGGTGAACGCGGCGGCCGGGCGCGGCGCGAGCGCGCAGGCGATCGCGCTCGCCGACATCGGGCCGGTGATCGAGGAGAGCATGGCGAAGGTGAGGATGATCGTCGGGAAGATGGTGGAGCGAAATGGCCGTTCGTGAGGTGCTGCGCATGGGCCATCCCGTGCTGAGGGAGCGCGCGAAGCCGGTGGAGAAGCCGGGCTCGCCGGAGCTCCTCGCGCTCGTGCAGGACATGAAGGACACGATGGCCGCGAAGAACGGCGCGGGGCTCGCGGCGCCGCAGATCGGCGTCGGACAGCGCGTGGTGATCTTCGGCGTCACGAAGAACCCCCGCTATCCCGATGCCGAGGAGGTCCCGTTCACCGTGCTGGTGAACCCGAAGATCGTCCTGCTCACGCGCGAAGTGGAGGAAGGCTGGGAGGGGTGCCTCTCGGTGCCCGGGATGCGCGGCGTCGTGCCCCGCTACACGAGGCTTCGCTATTCCGGGTTCGACGAGCACGGCGAGCCCGTCGAGCGCGAGGCGGAAGGCTTCCATGCGCGCGTCGTGCAGCACGAGTGCGACCACCTCGACGGCATCCTCTATCCGCAGCGCATGACGGACCTCAGCCGGTTCGGGTTCATCGAGGAGCTGTTTCCCGGCGAGGAGCTGGTCGATGAATGATCGCGATCGCCTGCGCGACCCGCTGCAATCCGACCTCTCGAGCGCCGATGCGCCGAAGCGCCGCCGCGCCCTCGAGAGCCTGCGTTCGCTCTACTACCGATAGGAGCCCGCCATGGCGACGAACCCCCCGGTCGCGCAGCCTTCGCCCCCGACCGGCACCGTGAACGTCCTGTACCTGCTGCACCTGCTCGCGCCGTTCACCGCGTGGCTGCTCGCCGTCGCCGCCATCATCGTCGGCATGTCGACGCGCGACTCGGTGCGCGGCACCTGGCTCGATTCCCACTACTCGTGGCTGTCGCGCACGTTCTGGTGGGGCATCCTCTGGGTCGTCATCTGCTCGGTCGCCACCGTGATCCTGTTCGTCACGATCGTCGGCATCCCGCTGGTGTGGCTGATCTGGGCGATCCTCTTCATCTGGTACCTCTACCGCGTGATCCGCGGCTGGATCCTCCTCTCCGACCGCAAGCCGGCGCCCTGAAACCGGGGACAGACCCCATTTTCTAAAGTGCGAAACGAAGCGAGGCATCACCTCGTTTCGCGCTTTAGAAAATGGGGTCTGTCCCCGGTTTTACGTGGCGACGGAGTCGCGCAGCTCGGAGGCGATCGCCTCGCGCTGCGCGGGATCCTCGAGCTCCGGGCCGTTCACGACGAAGGCGTCCTCGGCGCGCAGGCCGAGGGTCGTCACGCGGGCGTCGACGAGGTTCAGGCCGTGGTCGAGGAGCCGGCGCGCGATGGCCGAGAGCAGCCCCGGGCGGTCGGCGCAGCTCACGGAGACGAGCCAGCGGCCGGGATGGCGATCGGGCGCGATCTCCACCCGCGGCTCGATCGGGAAGTGCTTCACCCAGCGCGAGACGCGTCCCGAGGGCGCGGCCTCGAGCGGCGCGCCGGGGGCGATGCGCGGCGCGAGGCCGGACTCCACCTTCTGGATGAGGTCGCGGTAATGCTCGGCCCCGCGCGAGCGCGTGAGGAGCTGGAAGCTGTCCAGCGCGAATCCGTGCTGCGTCGTGTAGATCTTCGCGGCGGCCACGTCGAGCTGCATGCGCTCGAAGAAGCCGGTGATGCGCGCGAAGAGGCCGGGCTGGTCGGACGCGTACACCAGCACCTGCAGACCCTCGCCGACGGGCGATAGCCGCGCCCGCACGATCGGCTTCTCCGGCGCCACGCGCGACCAGAGGGTGCGCGTGTGCCAGCCGATCTCGGTGGCCTCGAAGCGCTGGAAGGAGTTGTCGTCGAGGTGGCGCCAGAGCGCCTCCTCGCGGCCGGGCTGCGGCACGTACTGGCGGAAGATGCGCAGCGCCTCCTCCTTCTTCGCCGCGATCCACGAGGCCGCGTAGTCGGTCTCGCCGCGCAGCAGCCGGCGCGTGAGGATGAAGAGGTCCTCGAGGAGCTTGCCCTTCCACGCGTTCCACACGACCGGGCTCGTGCCGCGGATGTCGGCGACGGTGAGGATGTAGAGCGCCGTGAGCGCGCGCTCGTCGCCCACCTCGGTCGCGAACGCGGCGATCACCTCGGGATCGCTCAGGTCCTGCTTCTGCGCGGTGGAGGACATGTCGAGGTGGTGCTCGACGAGCCAGGCGACGAGCTCGGCGTCGGCGCGGGGCACGCCGTGCGCGCGGCAGAAGCGCAGCGCGTCGTGCGCCCCGAGGTGCGAGTGGTCGCCGCCGCGGCCCTTGGCGATGTCGTGGAAGAGGGCCGCGAGGTAGAGCACCTCCACCGGCTCGAACTCCTGCATGAGCCGCGAAGGCAGGGGGAACTCGTGGTCGAAGCGCGGGATCCGCAGCCGGCGCAGGTTGCGGATCACCATGAGGATGTGCTCGTCCACCGTGTACACGTGGAAGAGGTCGTGCTGCATCTGCCCGACGATCCGCCCGAACGCGGGCAGGTAGCGCCCGAGGACGCCGTAGCGGCTCATGCGCCGCAGCGTCCACGTGAGCCGGTCGCCGCGCAGGATGCGCATGAAGCGCTCGCGGTTCTCGCGGCTCGCGCGCAAGCGCCGGTCGACGAGCGGCAGCGCGCGCGAGAGCGAGCGCAGCGCCGTCGGCCCCAGCCCCACGATGCCGCGATGGTCCTGCAGCCGGATGAACGCCTCGAGGATCATGCCGGGGCGCTTCTCGAAGAGCCGCTCGTCGCGCGGCTCGAGCGTGCGGTTGTCGACGACGAAGTCCTCGTCGAGCTTCCTCACCTTGCGCTCCGACTCGGGCGTGATCCGCTCGAAGAGGTTGGAGAGCAGGATCTGGTTGAAGCGCCAGATCGCCTTCGCCGCGAGGTAGTAGCGGCGCATCAGCATGTCGGAAGGCGCCATCGCGCCGCGCCCGCCGAGCTTCAGCTGCGCCGCGATCTCGATCTGGTGGTCGAAGACGAGCCGGTCCTCGCGCCGGCCCGCGAGGTAGTGCAGGCGGATCCGCAGGTCCTGCAGCACGCGCTCGTTCGCGGCGATGTCGGAGGCCTCGCGACCGGTGATGAGCTCCTGCGCGGCGAGCTCCTTCCACGAGCGGCCGAGGCCCGCCGCGCGCGCGAGCCACAGCACCATCTGCAGGTCGCGCAGGCCCCCGGGGCTTTCCTTGATGTTCGGCTCGAGGTTGTAGGCCGCCTCCTGGTAGCGCTCGTGGCGCGCCTTCTGCTCGCGGAACTTGGCCTCGAAGAACTCGCGCACGCTGCGCCGCTCGCGCAGCCGCGACTCCAGCGCCGCGAGGAGCGCCGCATCGCCCGCCACGAGGCGCGACTCGAGCAGGCTCGTATCCACGGTCACGTCGCGCGCCGCCTCCTGGACGCACTCGCCGACGGTGCGAACGCTGTGGCCCGGCTCGAGCCCGGTGTCCCACAGCGCGCCGATGAACCGCTCGACCGCGCCGCCCGCCTCGCGCCCGTCGGGGAGCAGCACGAGGACGTCCACGTCCGAATGGGGGAAGAGCGCGCCGCGGCCGTAGCCGCCCACGCCGACCAGCGCGAGGGACGGGTCGTCGACGTGCGCGGCCCACAGCCGCTGCAGCATCTCGTCGACGGCGGCGGCGTTGGCGACGAGGTTCGCGCGCGGCTCGGGGCGGCGCAGGTAGCGCGCCCGAAGCATCTCGCGCCGCTCCCGCAGCCAGGCGCGGGTGCCCGGTGCCGGGGCCGCTTGCGAGGGGGCGCGCAGTGCGGTTTTCAGCGTCAGGCGGGGTGGCGCTCGCGCTCGGCGATGAAGGCGGGCGGGGCCGGCATGCCCTGCGAGACGGTGAGCACCTCGTAGCCTTCGGCGGTGACGAGCACCGTGTGCTCCCACTGCGCCGAGAGCGAATGGTCGGCGGTCACGATGGTCCAGCCGTCGGCGAGCTGGCGGATGTCGCGGCGGCCCGCGTTGATCATCGGCTCGACGGTGAAGGTCATGCCCTCGACGAGCTTCGGGCCCTGGCCGGGGCGCCCGTAGTGCAGGATCTGCGGCTCCTCGTGGAAGCGGCGCCCGATGCCGTGGCCGCAGAATTCGCGCACCACGCTGAAGCCGTGGCTCTCGGCGTGGCGCTGCACCGCATGGCCGATGTCGCCCAGGGTCGCGCCGGGGCGCACCACGGCGATGCCCTTCCACATGCATTCGTACGTGATGTCGCACAGGCGCCGGGCCTGCACCGACGGCTCGCCCGCGTAGAACATGCGGCTCGTGTCGCCGTGCCAGCCGTCCTTGATGACGGTGACGTCGATGTTCACGATGTCGCCGTGCCGCAGCACCTTGTCGCCCGGCACGCCGTGGCAGACCTGGTGGTTCACCGAGGTGCAGACCGACTTGGGCTAGGGACGGTGCCCGGGCGGGGCGTAGTTGAGCGGGGCGGGGACCGTCTTCTGCACCTCGACCATGTAGTCGTGGCAGAGCTTGTCCAGGTAGCCCGTGGTCACGCCCGGCTTCACGTAAGGGGCGATGTAGTCCAGCACCTCGGCGGCGAGGCGGCCCGCGACCCGCATCCCCTCGATCTCCCCGGGGGTCTTCGCGGCCACGCCCGTCGTGCGGTTGCTTCCTTCCATCATCATCATCCGGCGATTATACCGTTAGGTCCCCGGCGCCGCCCGGGGTTCCGGGAGCCGGCCCGGCAGGGGCGAAATGTTTGATCGGCCGGGCCTTTTCGCGCTACAATGGCGTGTTCTTTTTCGCAAATCCACACCCCGCCCAGGCTAAGGTGTTCCCGGTTCGCGCCGGGAATGAAGGCGGGGGAGGCCAACCTTAACCCCAGGAGTTTCCCGATGTCCGTCACCATGCGCCAGATGCTGGAGGCCGGCGTGCACTTCGGCCACCAGACGCGCTACTGGAACCCCAAGATGGCTCCGTACATCTTCGGGTCCCGCAACAAGATCCACATCATCAACCTCGAGAAGTCGCTTCCGATGTACCAGGAAGCGCTCAAGTTCGTGCGCCAGCTCACCGCGAACAAGGGGAGCATCCTCTTCGTCGGCACCAAGCGCCAGGCGCGCGAGATCGTGAAGGAAGAGGCGCAGCGCGCGGGCGCGCCGTACGTCGACTTCCGCTGGCTGGGCGGCATGCTCACCAACTTCAAGACCGTGAAGGGCTCCATCAAGCGCCTGAAGGACATGGACCAGATGGCTGCCGACGGCTCGCTCGAGCGGCTGTCGAAGAAGGAGCAGCTCATGTACACCCGCGAGCGCGAGAAGCTCGAGCGCTCCCTGGGCGGCATCAAGGACATGGGCGGCATCCCGGACGCGCTCTTCGTGATCGACGTGGGCTTCCACAAGATCGCGGTCACCGAGGCGCGCACGCTGGGCATCCCGATCGTGGGCGTGGTGGACTCGAACAACTCGCTGGACGGCATCGACTACGTGATTCCCGGCAACGACGATTCGACGCGCGCCATCCGGCTCTATGCCCGCGGCGTGGCCGACGCGATCCTCGAGGGCCGCAGCCAGGTCATCACCGAGATGGTGGCCCAGCCGAGCGAGGAGTTCGTCGAGGTCGAGGACGGCGAGAAGCAGTAAGGGAGCTCCCGCGAACGGGGCCCGAAAGCGAAAGGGGCGATGCAGGCCCCTTTTTCGCAAGTTCAACTTCGTCGCCCCCGCGCAGGCGGGGGCCCATGGGGATCCCCGCCTCGCGCGGGGATGACGAGCCAGGAGAAGGCAATGGCGGAAATCACCGCAGGCATGGTCAAGGAGCTGCGCGAGCTGACCGGGCTCGGCATGATGGAGTGCAAGAAGGCGCTCGAGGAAGCGGGCGGCGACATGAAGAAGGCCGAGGAGCTGCTGCGCATCAAGAGCGGCGCCAAGGCCTCCAAGGCGGCCTCGCGCGTCGCGGCCGAGGGCGCGATCGGCGCCTACCTCTCCGCCGACGGCAGGACCGCGGCGATGGTCGAGGTGAACTGCGAGACGGACTTCGTCGCGAAGAACCCGGATTTCTCCGCGTTCGCGCGCCAGCTCGCCGAGCTCGTGGCCAACGAGAGCCCGCGCGATCCCGCGGCGCTCCTCGAGCTCGCGATCGGCGGCGAGAAGGTCGAGTCCGTGCGCCAGAAGCTCGTGCAGAAGATCGGCGAGAACATCGCGGTGCGCCGCTTCGAGCGCGTGCAGACCGCGGCGAAGCTCGCCCAGTACGTGCACGGCGTGAAGATCGGCGTGACGGTGGAGTACGAGGGCGACGAGGCGGTCGCGAAGGACGTCGCGATGCACATCGCGTTCGCCAAGCCGCGCTACCTCGCGAAGGACCAGTTCCCGCAGGAGGAGCTCGCCTCCGAGCGCAAGATCCTCGAGGCGCGCGCGGCCGAATCCGGCAAGCCCGCCGAGATCGTCGCGAAGATGGTCGAGGGCGGCATCAACAAGTTCCTCGCCGAGAACACGCTGCTCGGCCAGCCGTTCGTGAAGGACGACAAGCAGACGGTCGAGAAGATGCTCGCGGCGCGCAAGACCCGGGTCCTGTCCTACCGCTTCCTCGTCGTGGGCGAGGGCATCGAGAAGAAGCAGAGCGACTTCGCCGCGGAAGTGGCGGCGATGACCCGCAACGCCGCGTGAGGTCCGCGTGAGCGCCGAGCCCGGAACGGCCCCCGCAGCGGAACAGCCCAACCCGCCGGCCTCTCCCGCCTATACGCGCATCCTCCTGAAGCTCTCGGGGGAGGCGCTGATGGGCAACGACTCCTTCGGCATCAACCGCGAGACGGTCGACCGCATCGTGGGCGAGGTGAAGGAGGTCTCGGACCTCGGCGTGCAGGTCGGCGTCGTGATCGGCGGCGGCAACATCTTCCGTGGCGTCTCCCAGGGCGCCGCGGGGATGGACCGCGCGACGGCCGATTACATGGGCATGCTCGCCACCGTGATCAACGCGCTCGCCCTCGGCGACGCCATGAACCGCGCGGGGCTGGTGGCGCGCGTGCAGTCGGCGCTTTCCATCGAGCCGGTGGTCGAGCCCTACATCCGCGGCAAGGCGATCCGCTACCTCGAGGAGGGAAAGGTCGTGATCTTCGCCGCGGGGACGGGAAACCCCTTCTTCACCACCGACACCGCGGCGGCCCTGCGCGGCCGGGAGGTCGAGGCGCAGATCGTGCTGAAGGCGACGAAGGTGGACGGCGTGTACACGGCCGATCCCATGAAGGACAAGTCGGCCACGCGCTACCACAAGCTCACCTTCGACGAGGCGTTCGTGAAGAACCTCAAGGTGATGGATGCCACGGCGCTCGCCCTGTGCAGGGACCAGAAGCTGCCCATCAACGTGTTCAGCATCTTCAAGGTCGGGGCCTTGAAGCGCGTGGTGATGGGCGAGGACGAGGGAACCCTGGTGCACAATTGAGCCGCCGCTCGACACGATCAGGCAGGAGCCTCTTTGCATGAACATCGCCGACATCAAGAAGCAAGCGACCGACAAGATGGCGAAGTCGATCGAGACGCTGAAGCACGACCTCGCAAAGATCCGCACCGGCCGCGCGCATACGGGCCTCATCGACCACATCAAGGTCGACTACTACGGCTCGGAAGTGCCGATCAACCAGGTGGGCAACGTGACGCTCGCCGACGCGCGCACGATCTCGATCCAGCCCTTCGAGAAGAAGATGGTGCAGGTGATCGAGAAGGCGATCCGCGATTCGGACCTGGGCGTGAATCCCGCCACCTCCGGCGACATGATCCGCATCCCGATGCCCGCGCTCACGGAGGAGCGCCGCCGCGAGCTCACGAAGATCGTGAAGCACGAGGGCGAGAACGCGAAGGTGGCGGTGCGCAACGTGCGCCGCGACGCCATCAACCACCTGAAGGACCTCCTCAAGAAGGGGGAGGTGGGCGAGGACCAGGAGAAGCGCTCCGAGGACGAGGTCCAGAAGACCACCGACAAGGCGATCGCCGACATCGACAAGCTCGTCGCGGAGAAGGAAAAGGAAGTGATGTCCGTCTGAGGGCGCACGAGGCCAGCCGATGACCGAATTCACCAGCTCCACGCAGGCGATCCCCGAGGGCCGCGACGTCCCGCGCCACCTCGCGATCATCATGGACGGCAACGGGCGCTGGGCCAAGCGCCGGTTCCTGCCGCGCGTCGCGGGCCACAAGCGCGGCGTGGAGACGGTGCGCGAGGTGGTGAAGGCCTGCATCGAGCGCGGCATCGAGTACCTCACGCTCTTCGCCTTCTCGAGCGAGAACTGGCGCCGGCCGCCCGAGGAGGTCACCTTCCTCATGCAGCTCTTCCTGCGCGCGCTCGAGCAGGAGGTCGGGAAGCTCCACTCCAACGCCATCCGCTTCCGCGTCGTGGGCGACCTCTCGCCCTTCGATCCGCGCATCCGCGAGCACATCCGGCGCGGCGAGGAGCTCACCGCCGGCCATACGCGTCTCACGCTCACGGTCGCCGCGAACTACGGCGGGCGCTGGGACATCCTGCAGGCGGCCGAGCGCTGCCGGCTGGAGGACCCGAACGCCCCGATCACCGAGGCGCGCCTCGCGCGCTTCCTCGCGATGAGCCACGCGCCGGAGCCGGACCTCTTCATCCGCACGGGCGGCGAGAAGCGCATCTCGAACTTCCTGCTGTGGCAGCTCGCCTACACCGAGCTCTACTTCACCGACGCGCTGTGGCCCGACTTCGGGACGAAGGCGCTCGACGAGGCCATCGCCTCCTACCGCCGCCGCGAGCGCCGCTTCGGGCGCACGAGCGAGCAGCTCGCGCCGTCCGAGGCCGTCACGCAGGCGGGCTGAAGCGTCGCGATGCTGGCCACACGGGTGATCACCGCGGTCGTGGCCTTGGTGGTGGTCGTCGCGCTGGTGTTCCTCGCGCCGCGGGCCCTCTGGTCGCTCTTCATGCTCGCCGTGGGCCTCGTGTGCTGCTGGGAATGGTCGCGGCTCTCGGGGCTTTCGCGCGGGGGGCAGGCCGTATTCCTCGCGCTCTCCGTGGCGATCGCGGCCGCGCTCGGGGTCTACGAGCGCTCCGCCGATGCCGAAGCGTTCCGCCGCCTCGCCCTGGTCCTCTTCGCCGTGGCCACCGTCTTCTGGGTCGCGGCCGCGCCCGCGTGGATCGCCAGGCACCTGCGCCCCACCGCGCCGGTCGCGGCGCTCGCCGGATGGGTCGTGGTGTGGCCGACGTGGGCCGCGTGCATCGTGCTGCGCGACGCGGGCCCCTGGATCCTGCTCGGCGCCGCGGCGCTGGTGTGGGTCGCGGACATCGCCGCCTATTTCTGCGGCAAGCGCTTCGGCCGTCGCAAGCTCGCCCCCGCGGTGAGCCCGGGCAAGACCTGGGAAGGCCTCCTCGGCGCGCTGGGCGGCGTGCTCGCCTACGCGATCGTGCTCGCCGCCGTGGCGCACGCGCGCCACGGGCCCTTCGCCGCGATCTTCGCGCCCGCCGCGGGCATCCCCGCGATCCTCGCCATGTTGGCCCTCGCGCTCCTCAGCGTCGTGGGCGACCTCTTCGAGTCGTGGATGAAGCGCGGCGTGGGCCGCAAGGATTCGAGCGCGCTGCTGCCCGGCCACGGCGGCGTGCTCGACCGCATCGACGCGCTCACCTCCACGCTGCCCCTGGCGGCGCTGGCGATCATGGCGATGCGATGAAGACCCGCATCGCCGTCCTCGGCTCCACCGGCTCCATCGGCGCGAGCACGCTCGACGTGATCGCGCGCCATCCGGAGCGCTTCGAGGTCGCGGCGCTCGCCGCCGGGAAGAACGACGAGGCGCTCCTCGCGCAGTGCGTCGCGCATCGGCCGCGCCACGCCGTGCTCGCCGATGCCGCCGCGGCCGAGCGCCTCGATCGCGCCATCCGCGCGCGCGGGCTCGCGACGCGCGTGCTGCAGGGGCCGGCCGCCCTCGAGGAAGTGGCCTCGGGCGCCGGCGTCGATACGGTCATGGCGGCCATCGTGGGCGCCGCGGGCCTGCCCGCCACCATCGCGGCCGCCCGCGCCGGCAAGACGGTGCTGCTCGCCAACAAGGAAGCGCTCGTCATGTCGGGCGCGCTCTTCATCGCCGCGGCCGCCGAAGGCGGCGCGACGCTGCTTCCCATCGACAGCGAGCATTCCGCCGTCTTCCAGTCGCTGCCGCGCGGCTTCGTGTGCGGGCGCGCGGGCGAGTTCGAGCGCTCCGGCGCGCGGCGCATCCTCCTCACCGCCTCCGGCGGCCCGTTCCGCACCACGCCGCTCGAGCGCCTCGCCCGGGTCACGCCGGAGCAGGCCTGCGCCCATCCCAACTGGGTGATGGGCCGCAAGATCTCCGTGGATTCGGCGACCATGATGAACAAGGGCCTCGAGGTGATCGAGGCGCACTGGCTCTTCGCCGCGCCGCTGGAAGCGATCGAGGTCGTGGTGCATCCGCAGAGCGTGATCCACTCGCTGGTCGAGTACCACGACGGGTCGGTGATCGCGCAGCTGGGCGCCCCCGACATGCGAACGCCGATCGCCTGCGCGCTGGCATGGCCCGAACGGATCGCATCGGGCGTGGGGCCGCTGGATTTCGCGACGCTCGGCAAGCTCGAGTTCGAGCGGGCCGACAGCGCGCGCTTCCCGTGCCTGCGGCTCGCCGCGGAGGCGATCCGGCTCGGCGGCACGGCGCCCGCCGCGCTCAACGCCGCGAACGAGGTCGCCGTGGAGGCGTTCCTCGCCGGGCGCCTCCCGTTCACCGCCATCGGGGAGGTGATCGAGCAGGTCCTGGGCGAGATGCCCGCGGAGCCCCTCGCGTCCCTCGAGCAGGTTTATGCTGTGGATGTCGAGGCGCGTGGGCTCGCCGCGCGCTTCGTCGCGCGCCAGGGCGCCGGCGCCCGGCGCATCCCGGCCTCCCACGTACCGCCTCCATGAGCGTCCTCGTCACCATCGCTTCCTTCCTCGTCACCATCGGCGTGCTCGTCGTGATCCACGAGCTCGGCCACTACGCGGCGGCGCGCATGATGGGCGTGAGGATCCTGCGCTTCAGCGTGGGCTTCGGCCGTGCGCTCAAGGTGTGGCGGCGCGGGCCCGACGGCACGGAGTGGGCGATCGCCGCGGTGCCGCTCGGCGGCTTCGTGAAGATGCTCGACGAGCGCGAGGGCGAGGTGCGGCCCGAGGAGCGCCACCGCGCGTTCAACCGCAAGAGCGTGTGGGCGCGCATCTTCATCGTGCTCGCCGGGCCGATCGCGAACCTCCTCCTCGCCGTGCTCGTGTACTGGGCGCTCTTCGTGGCCGGCATGCCGGGCGTGAAGCCCGTGCTGGGCGATCCCGCGCCCGCGAGCGCGGCCGCCGCCGCCGGGATCTCGAACGGCGAGACGGTGCTCTCCATCGACGGCGAGCGCACGCGCACCTGGAACGACGTGCGCTGGCTGCTGCTCCAGGATGCGGTGAAGCGCGGCACGGCGGTGCTCGACGTCGAGACGCCCTCGGGCGCGCGCCAGACGCGGCGCGTCGACCTCTCGGGGCTCTCGAAGGACGACCTCGACCAGGACTTCCTCGCCAAGCTGGGGCTGCGGCCCTTCCGCCCCGATGCGCCGGCGCGCCTCGGCCGCGTGCTCCCGGGCAGCGCCGCGGAGCGCGCGGGGCTGCGCGAGGGCGACCTCGTCGTCGCCGCCGCCGGCAAGCCCGTGCGCACGTGGTTCGATTTCACGGCGATCGTCGCCGCGAATCCCGACCGGCGCATCGCGTTCGAGGTGCGGCGCGCGGGATACCCGGTCGCGCTCGACGCGGTGCCCGACGCGGTGGGCGAGGGCGATGCGCGCATCGGCCGCCTCGGCGTCGAGGCCTCGCCCGACCTGCGGCGCGCCTACGAGCGGCTCGCGACCACCGTGCGCTACGGCCCGCTCGACGCCTTCGGGAAGGCGGTGGGCAAGGTCGTCGACCTCTCCGGCTTCAGCCTCAAGATGCTCGGCCGCATGGCGATCGGCCAGGTCTCGTGGCGCAACCTCTCCGGGCCCATCACGATCGCCGACTACGCGGGGCAGTCGGCGCAGCTCGGATGGGTCGCGTGGCTGGGCTTCCTCGCCCTCGTGAGCGTGAGCCTCGGCGTGCTCAACCTGCTCCCGATCCCGCTATTGGACGGGGGGCACCTGGTGTATTATTTCGCCGAAATCGTGAAGGGCAGCCCGGTGTCGGATCGCGCGATGGAGATCGGCCAGCGCTTCGGCCTCGCGCTCCTCGTCGGTCTCACGGTCTTCGCCTTCTACAACGACATCAACCGCCTCTTCACGGGCTGAACCCTTGACGCGTCCCCGCAATTTCCGCCTTCGCCTGCTCATGGCGTGCGCGGCGGCCATCGCTGCGCCTGCCCTCGCCTTCGAGCCCTTCGTCATCAAGGACATCCGCGTCGAGGGCGTGCAGCGCACGGAAGCCGGGACCATCTTCACCTACCTCCCGGTGAAGGTCGGCGAGCGCATCGACGACGACAAGGCCGCGCAGGCCATCCGCGCGCTCTACGGGACGGGCTTCTATTCGGACGTGCGGCTCGAGGCCGACGGCGACGTGCTGGTCGTCTCGGTGCACGAGCGCCCCGCCATCGCCTCGATCGAGATCTCCGGCGCCAAGGAGTTCACGAAGGAGAACCTCACCGACGGCCTCAAGCAGGCCGGCATCGCCGAGTCGCGCATCTACGACAAGTCGCTCGTCGACCGCGCGGAGAAGGAGCTCAAGCGCCAGTACACGAGCCGCGGCTACTACGGCGCGGTGGTGCGCACCACGGTGACCCCGCTCGAGAGGAACCGCGTGGCGCTGCGCTTCGACATCACCGAGGGCGACGTCACCAAGATCGCGGACATCAACATCATCGGCGCGCACGACTTCAGCGAGAAGGAGCTGCTGAAGCAGATGAAGCTCACGACGCCGGGATGGTTCACCTGGTTCACCAAGAACGACCAGTACTCGAAGCAGCAGCTCACCGCGGACCTGGAGTCCCTGCGCTCCTACTACCTCAACCGCGGCTACCTCGAGTTCAACATCGAGTCGACGCAGGTCTCGATCACGCCGGACCGCGAGCACATCTACATCACCATCGCGATCAGCGAGGGCCCGGTCTACCACGTCGGGAGCGTCAAGTTCAGCGGCGACCTCATCGTGGGCGAGCCCGAGCTGCGGCGCCTGCTCACGGTGAAGCCGGGCGAGATCTTCTCGCGCGAGAAGATCGTCGAGGCGACCAAGCGCATCACCGACCGCCTCGGCAACGACGGCTACTCGTTCGCGAACGTGAACCCGGTGCCGGACCTCGACCGCGCCAGGCGCGTGGCGAGCTTCACCTTCTTCGTCGATCCCGGCCGGCGCGTGTACGTGAGGCGCATCAACATCGCGGGCAACGAGAAGACGCAGGACGAGGTGGTGCGCCGGGAGCTGCGCCAGCTCGAGGGCTCGTGGTACTCGCTCGAGAAGATCGCGCGCTCCAAGGAGCGCCTGCAGCGCACGGGCTACTTCTCCGACGTGAACATCGAGACGCCCGCGGTGCCCGGCACCTCGGACCAGGTGGACGTGAACGTCACCGTCACCGAGCGCAACACCGGCGCGCTCACCTTCGGCGTGGGCTACTCCGCGGCCGAGAAGCTCGCGATCCAGGCCTCGGTCTCGCAGTCGAACGTGCTCGGCACGGGCAACATGTTCGCCTTCCAGCTCAACAACGGCTCGGTGAACAAGGTGTACTCGTTCACCTACGTGAACCCCTACTGGACGGCCGACGGCGTCTCGCGCGGCTTCGACATCTTCCGCCGCGACGTCGACACCTCCTCCCTCGACATCGCCTCGTACCACACCTACACCACGGGCGCGGGCGTGCGCTTCGGCATCCCGGTCACCGAGTACGACACGGTGAGCCTCGGCGCCACCGCGGAGAAGACGAGCCTGTCGATCGACCCGTCCATCGCGCCGCAGCGCTACCTCGACTTCATCTCCGAGTTCGGCGAAAACACGAACACGCTGCGCAGCAACATCTCCTTCGCGCACGACACCCGCGACAGCCTCACGTGGCCCACGCGCGGCGCGCTCAACGAGGCCGGCATCGAGGTGGGCGTGCCGCCGGGCGACCTCACGTACTACCGCGCCAACTACCAGAGCCAGTGGTTCTTCACGCCGGACAACCAGTTCTCGTGGGCCACGCTCATGCTGAACGGGCAGCTCGGCTACGCCAACGGCTACCGCGGGCACCCGCTGCCGTTCTTCAAGAACTTCTACGCCGGCGGCGTGGATTCGGTGCGCGGCTTCCAGACGGCGACGCTCGGGCCGCGCGACACGAACGACGACATCCTCGGCGGCAACCGCATGCTCGTGGGCAACATCGAGCTCATGTTCCCGCCGCCCGGCTTCAAGGAAAAGAACGTGCGTCTCTCGGCCTTCGTCGACTTCGGCAACGTCTGGGGCGAGGGCGAGAAGATCACGGGCAACTCGATCCGCGTCTCCACGGGCGTCGCGGTGAGCTGGGATTCGCCGGTGGGGCCGCTCAAGTTCGCGCTGGGCTTCCCGATCCGCAAGCAGCCCCAGGACAAGATCGAGCGGTTCCAATTCCAGCTGGGCCGGATTTTCTGATCAGGATGGGACGGGTCATGAAGATGATCCTTGCGGCGCTCCTCGCCGCCGTGGCGCTCTCGGCGCAGGCGGCCGAGCTCAAGATCGGCTTCGTCAACACGGAGCGCGTGTTCCGCGAGGCCGCGCCCGCCCGGCGCGCGCAGCAGAAGCTCGAGCGCGAGTTCGCCGCGCGCAACTCGGAGCTTTCCACGCTCGAGAAGAAGGGCCGCGACCTGCAGTCCGAGCTCGAGCGCGACAACATGACGATGACCGAGCAGGCGCGGCGCGAGAAGGAGCGCCAGCTCGCCGACATCAGCCGCGAGTTCCAGAGGAAGCAGCGCGAGATCCGCGAGGACCTCAACCTGCGCCGCAACGAGGAGCTCGCCGCGGTGCAGGAGCGCGCGACGCGGGTGATCAACCAGATCGCCGGCGAGGAGCACTTCGACCTCATCGTGCAGGAAGCCGTGTTCGCGAGCTCGCGCATCGACATCACGGACAAGGTGATCCGCGCCCTCGCGGACAAGTAGCCGTGGAGCTCACCCTGCGGCAGATCGTCGAGCGCCTCGGCGGCGAGGCGGTGGGCGAGCCCGCCGCCCCGCTCACGGGCGTGGCGACGCTCGATTCCGCCGGCCCGCGCGAGATCGCCTTCCTCGCCAATCCCCGCTACCGCGCGAAGCTCGCCGCCACGCGCGCCGGCGCCGTGATCCTGGGCCGCGGCGACCGCGACGCGGCCTCCATGCCGCGCATCGTCTCCGACAATCCCTACGCCTATTACGCGCGCACCGTGGCGCTCTTCCACCCGGCGCCCGAGGCCGTGCCCGGCGTGCATCCCACCGCGCAGGTCGATCCCACCGCGCGCGTCGACGCCGGCGCCGAGGTGGGGCCGTTCGCCGTGATCGGGCCGCGGTGCCGCGTCGCGCGCGGGGCCGTCATCGGCGCGCACGCGACGCTCGGCGCGCAGGTCGAGATCGGCGAGGGGACGCGCCTGAACGCCGGCGTGGCGGTGTACGAGCGCTGCCGCCTGGGCGCGCGCTGCATCGTGCATTCGGGCGCGGTGATCGGCGCCGACGGCTTCGGCATGGCCCGCGACGAAGGGCGCTGGATCAAGATCCCGCAGGTGGGCGCGGTGAGGATCGGCGACGACGTGGAGATCGGCGCCAACACCACGATCGACCGCGGAGCGCTCGACGACACGGTGATCGGGGACGGCGTGAAGCTCGACAACCAGATCCAGGTCGCGCACAACTGCGTGATCGGGGCGCACACCGTGATCGCCGGATGCACGGGGATCTCGGGCAGCGTCACCATCGGGCGCGACTGCATGATCGGCGGCGGCGTGGGCATCGTCGGGCACATCTCGATCTGCGACCGCGTCACCATCTCGGGCATGACGCTGGTCGCCAAGCCCATCACCCAGCCGGGGACGTACACCTCGGGCCTGCCGATGATGCCGCACGCGCAGTGGCTGCGAAGCGCCGCGCTGCTCCGGCGGCTGGAACGAATCGCCGGGCGCCCCGCGGGCGCCCTTCCGGGAGAGGACCGTGAGCCAGACGATGACCATTGAGGAGATCCAGGAATATCTCCCGCACCGATATCCGTTCCTGCTGATCGACCGCGTGGTCGAGTTCGAGAAGGACAAGCGCCTGGTCGCGATCAAGAACGTGACCGCGAACGAGCCCTTCTTCCCGGGCCATTTCCCGCACTACATGGTCATGCCCGGCGTGCTGATCGTCGAGGCGATGGCGCAGGCCGCCGCGGTGCTCTCGCTGAAGAGCCTCGGCCACAAGAACGACGGGAAGTGGGTCTACTACTTCGTGGGCATCGACGGGGCGCGCTTCAAGAAGCCGGTCGTCCCCGGCGACACCCTGCGCCTCGAGGTGACCCAGGGCCGCCAGGGCCGCGGCATCGGCAAGTACGACACGCTGGCCAAGGTGGGCGACACGGTCGTCTGCGAGGCCGAGCTGCTGTGCGCGCTGCGCGAATTGGGAAGCTGATCGGAGCCGCGGGTTCCAACGCCCTTTGAACCGATGGCCACGATCCACAAAACCGCTGTAGTCGACCCGAAGGCGAAGCTCGCCGGGGACGTGACCATCGGCCCGTACACCGTCGTCGACGGCGAGGTGGAGATCGGCGAGGGCACCACCGTCGGCGCCCACAACGTGATCACGGGCCGCACCCGGATCGGCAAGGGCAACCGCATCTTCCACTTCTGCTCCATCGGCGAGGCGAACCAGGACAAGAAGTACAAGGGCGAGCCCACGGGCCTGGAGATCGGCGACGGCAACACGATCCGCGAGTACGCCACCATCAACCGCGGGACCGTGCAGGACGCGGGCATCACGCGCGTGGGCGCGGACAACTGGATCATGGCCTACTGCCACATCGCGCACGATTGCCAGGTCGGCAGCCATACCGTGTTCGCGAACCTCACGACCCTCGGCGGGCACGTGCACGTCGGCGACCATGCGGTGCTCGGCGGGCACTCGGCGTTCCACCAGTTCGTGAAGGTGGGGGCGCATGCCATGGTGGGCGGCGGCAGCATCGTGCTGCAGGACATCGCGCCCTACGTGATGGTGGGCGGCAGCCCCATCGCCACCCACGGCATCAATGCGGAAGGCCTCAAGCGCCGCGGCTTCGCGCCCGAGTCGATCGCGGCGCTGCGCCGCGCCTACAAGACCCTGTTCAAGTCGGGCCTCACGCTCGCCGAGGCGCGCGCCGAGCTCGGCAAGCAGGCCGCCGAGTCGCCCGACGTGGGACTCATCCTCGACTTCCTCGAAAAGTCCGACCGGGGCCTCCTGCGGTGAAGGTCGGGATCGTCGCCGGCGAGGCTTCCGGCGATCTCCTCGGCGCGGCGCTGATCCGCGCCCTCAAGGCGCGCTGGCCCGGGCTCGAGTTCGAGGGCATCGCGGGGCCGAAGATGACGGCCGAGGGCGCGCGCACGCTCTTCCCGATGGAAAGGCTCGCGGTGCGCGGCTACGTGGAGGTGCTGAAGAGCCTGCCGGAGATCCTCGCGATCCGCCGCGGCGTCACGCGCCACTTCCTCGCCGAGCGGCCCTCGCTCTTCATCGGCATCGACGCGCCGGATTTCAACCTCGGCCTCGAGGCGAAGCTCAAGGCCGCCGGCATCCCGACCGTGCACTACGTGAGCCCGTCGCTCTGGGCATGGCGTCCCGAGCGCATCCACACCATCGGGCGCTCGGTGGACCGGATGCTGGTGATGTTCCCGTTCGAGGAAGCGATCTACCGCGAGGCGGGCATCGCCGTCGACTACGTCGGCCACCCGCTCGCCGACGCGATGCCGCTCGACCCCGGGCAGCAGGAGGCGCGCTCGCAGCTGCGCGTGGCCGGCGGCGCGGTGCCCATCGCGATCCTGCCGGGAAGCCGCGCGAGCGAGCTCGAGCTGCACGCGGACCTCGTGATCCGCTCCGTGCAGCGGCTGTGCGCGATGCGCCCGGGCCTGCGCTTCTTCGTGCCGCTCGCCACGCGCGAGACGCGCGACTACTTCGAGCGCCGCCTCTATGCGCTCGAGGCGGCGGAGCTGCCGATCACCATCCTCTTCGGCCATGCGCGCCTCGCCCTGCAGGCGGCGGAGGTGGCCCTCGTCGCGAGCGGCACGGCGACGCTCGAGGCGGCGCTCGCGCGCTGCCCGATGGTCGTGACCTACCGCGTGAAGCCGCTCACGCACTGGCTCGTGAAGCGCAAGGCGATCCTGCCGTACTTCAGCCTGCCCAACATCCTGTGCGGCGAGTTCGTGGTGCCCGAGCTGCTGCAGGACGACGCGACGCCGGAGAACCTCGCGCGCGCGATGCTCAACTGGCTCGACAACCGCCTCGCGCGCGAGCGGCTGCGGCGGCGCTTCGAGGCGCTGCACCGCTCGCTCGCCGCCGGACACGACGCGCGTGTGGTCGAGGCGCTGATGCCGTATCTTTCCGCGTGTGAAGCCTTCGTCCCTTCCCCCGACGCCGGGCTCCGCGCTGCTGTGCGGGGTTGACGAGGCCGGCCGCGGCCCGCTCGCCGGGAGCGTGTTCGCCGCGGCCGTGATCCTCGATCCGGCCCGCCCCGTCGCGGGACTCGCGGATTCGAAGGTCCTGTCGCAAGCCGCGCGCGAGCGCCTCGCCGGGCTCGTCCGCACCCAGGCCGCGGCCTGGGCGGTGGCCTCGGCGAGCGTCGAGGAGATCGACCGCATGAACATCCTGCGCGCGAGCCTGCTCGCCATGGCGCGCGCGGTCGCCGCGCTCGGCCGGGAGCCGGAGGAGGTGTGGGTGGACGGCCTGCATGCGCCGCCCGTCTTCTGCCCGTGCCGCACGGTGGTGGATGGCGACCGCCTCGTGCCCGCGATCTCCGCCGCCTCGATCCTCGCCAAGACCGCGCGCGACGCCGAGATGCGCCGCCTCGACGAACGCTATCCCGGCTACGGGTTCGCGGAGCACAAGGGGTATGCGTCCCCGACGCACCTCGCGGCGCTGCGCCGCCTCGGGCCGTGCGAGATCCACCGCCGCAGCTTCGAGCCGGTGCGTATCCTCGCGCAGGGCGAGCTTCCGTTCTGACATGAAGGCGATCGCCTCCCGCGAGAACCCGTCGTTCAAGGCGATGGCGAAGCTCGTGGCGAGCGGCTCCGAGCGCCGGCGCCGCGGCGCTTCCGTGCTCGACGGGGCGCACCTGCTCGGCGCGTTCCTCGACGCGGGCGGCAAGCCCGAGTCCGTGATGGTGAGCGGCGCGGGCCTGGACGACCCGGAGATCGCGCGCCTCGTCGAGCGCTGCGCGCCCGCGCCGGTGACGCTGCTCGCCGATGCGCTCTTCGAGGCCCTGTCCACCGTCGAGTCGCCCACGGGCGTGATCGCCGCGGTGAAGACGCCCGGCGCGCGGCCCGTGGCCGACGACGCGTCGCTCGTGCTCGCGCTCGAGGACATCCAGGATCCGGGGAACGTGGGGACGCTCCTGCGCAGCGCCGCGGCGGCGGGCGCCGGGCACGCGATGCTCTCGCCGCGCTGCGCGTTCGCGTGGTCGCCCAAGGTCCTGCGCGCCGCCATGGGTGCGCACTTCGCGCTCAATATCGTCGAGGGCGCGGACCTGCTCGAATTCCTCGCGCGCTTCCGGGGCACGTCGGTCGCGCTCGCGGGGCGTGGCGAACGGCCGCTTTATGGGGTCGATCTGCGCGGCCCCCTCGCCGTCGTCGTCGGCAACGAGGGCGCGGGCCTGAGCGAAGATGTGCTCGCCGCGGCGACGGTGCGCGCGCGCATCCCGCTCGCCGGGCCGGTGGAATCCCTCAACGCCGGCACCGCCGGCTCGATCGCGCTCTTCGAGGCGGTTCGCCAACGACGCAATGCAACCACGGATGACGGCGGAGGCGCCCGATGACGAGTCACGCGCATCACGGGTACAAGTACTACGACTTCGTGATGGTCGCGTTCGTCGTGGTGCTGGTGTGCTCGAACCTCATCGGGCCGGCGAAGGCCGCGCAGATCCCGATCCCCGGCCACGACCCGATCGTCTTCGGCGCCGGCGTCCTCTTCTTCCCCATCTCGTACGTCTTCGGCGACGTGCTCACCGAGGTGTACGGGTACGCGAGGAGCCGCCGCGTGATCTGGGCGGGGTTCGCCGCGCTCGCCTTCGCCTCGTTCATGGCGTGGGTGGTGGTGAAGCTGCCGCCGGCGCCCTTCTGGCACAACCAGGCGGCCTACGAGACCGCGTTCGGCTCGGCGTGGCGCGTGGCGCTCGCCTCGATGGTCGCCTACTTCTGCGGCGAGTTCGTGAATTCCTTCGTGCTCGCCAAGATGAAGATCCTCACCGGGGGGCGCTGGCTCTGGACGCGCACCATCGGCTCGACGATCTTCGGCGAGGGCGTGGATTCGCTGATCTTCTATCCGCTCGCCTTCTACGGAACGGGCATCATCCCCGACGACAAGCTCGCCGTGATCATGCTCGCGCAGTTCGTCGGCAAGGTGGGGGTCGAGGTGGTCTTCACGCCGGTCACCTATGCCGTCGTCGCGGCGCTCAAGCGCGCCGAGCACGAGGACTACTATGACCGCCACACCCGCTTCACGCCGTTCTCGCTCCGCGTCTAGCCTCGCCGCCGCCGTCGCGGCCTTCCTCGCCTTGCTCCTCGCGTGCGGGGCGGCCCAGGCACGGCCGCGCATCGGGCTCGTGCTGGGCGGCGGCGGCGCGCGCGGCGGCGCGCACCTGGGCGTGCTCGAGGTGCTCGAGGAGCTGCGCGTGCCGGTGGATTGCATCGC
This sequence comes from Usitatibacter sp., assembly GCA_036377935.1. Classification (GTDB taxonomy): domain Bacteria; phylum Pseudomonadota; class Gammaproteobacteria; order Burkholderiales; family Usitatibacteraceae; genus Usitatibacter. Next base: position 6,161 of record DASUXK010000368.1, on the reverse strand, counting down.
GGGCACGAGCATGGGCGCGCTCGTGGGCGGCGCGTACGCGGCAGGGGTCGCTCCGCGCGACATCGAGAAGCTGGTGGCCGAGACCGACTGGATCGCGATCTTCGACGATTCCGCCGGGCGCCGCGCGGTGAACGTGCGCCGCAAGGAGCTCGACGATCGGTTCTACGCGGGGGCCGAGGTGGGGGTGTCGCGCCGCGGGCTGCGCTTCCGCGAGGGCGCGCTTTCCGGCGAGAAGCTCAAGCTCTTCTTCAACCGCCTCGTGCGCTCCGACCTCGGCGACCGCGAGATCGAGGACCTCGCGCTGCCGCTCTCGATCGTCGCGACCGACATCGGCACCGGCCAGCGCGTCGCCATGCGCACGGGCAACCTCACCACCGCGATGCGCGCGAGCATGTCGGTGCCGGGGCTCATCGCGCCGGTGATGCGCGACGGGCGCAAGCTCGTCGACGGCGGGCTCGTCGACAACCTGCCCGTGGCCGAGGTGAAGGACCTCTGCCATCCCGACGTCGTGATCGCGGTGAACGTGGGCTCGCCGCTCCTCGAGCCCGAGCAGGTGACGGGCGTGCTCACCGTCCTGGGCCAGGTGGTGAACCTCCTCACCGAGCAGAACGTGGCGAAGTCGCGGGCGCTCCTCGGTCCCGGCGACATCGACATCGAGCCCGACCTGGGCAACATCGGCTCCACGGCGTTCACCCGGCAGCTCGAGGCCGCGCAGAAGGGGCGGCAGGCCACGCTCGCGAAGGCGGGCGAGTTGCGGCGCCTCGCGCTCGCGCCCCGGGAATACGCCGCGTGGCAGGATCGCGTGCGCCTCGCGATCCCCCATGCGGCGCCGGTGATCGACCGGGTCGAGGTCGCCCAGACGCGCTTCGTGAACCCGCAGACGATTCGCCGCGGCATCTCGCAGCAGGAGGGCGCGCCGCTGGACAGCGCGCAGCTCGCGCGCGACCTCGTCCAGGAGTTCAGCCAGGGCGATCTCAGCTCGCTCGACTACAGCGTGGTGCGCAACCGCGACCGCACCATCCTGCGCATCACGCCGGTGGAGAAGGCGTGGGGCCCCGACTACCTGCGCTTCGGCCTGAACCTTTCCTCGGATTTCCGCGGCGACTCCCGCTACAACCTGCGCACCCTCTATCGCCGGACGTGGATGAACCGGCTCGGGGGCGAGTGGCTGGTCGGCGGGCAGATCGGGAGCGAGCAGTCGCTGGGGAGCGAGCTCTACCAGCCGCTCGACCTGCGCCACGTCTTCTTCGTCCGGCCCTATGCGAGCACGGGACTTCGCAAGGTGCCGCTCTATTTCGAGGGCGACCGCCTCGCGGTGTACCGCGTGCAGGAGAATCGCGCGGGGGCGGAGCTCGGCGTGAACGTGGGCGTGAACGCGCAGGCGACCGCGGGCTGGGCGGAGCGGCGCATCGGCGCGGTGCTCGATACCGGGCCCGATTCCTTCTTCAACACGACGCAGGAAGTGGGCGGCCCCACGGCGGCGCTGGTGCTCGACACGTACGACCAGCCGTTCTTCCCCACCCGCGGCATGCGCCTGGACCTCTCGTACTTCGACGCGCTGCACGCCTCCGCCGGCTTCGAGCCCTACGCGAAGGGCGAGGCGCGCTGGGGCGGCGCGTGGTCGCGCGGGCGCTGGACGCTCCTCGGCGGGCTCGAGGGCGGCACGACGTTCAAGGGGCGGCTTCCGATCGGCGACGCCTTCGCGCTGGGCGGGCCGCGGCGGCTCACCGGGTTCGCCAACGACCAGATGCTGGGCGGCGACTATTCGCTCGGCCGCGTCGAGGCGCAGTACCGGCTCAACTACGGCTCGCCGCTCTGGGGCCTCACGCTCGTCGGCGGCCTCATGGCGGAGGCGGGGCGCATGAGCAAGCCCTTCACCGAGACCTCGCTCACCGGCTGGCAGCGCTCCTTCGGCGCCTACCTCGGGGCCAACACCTTCCTCGGCCCGGTCTACCTCGGCGTCGCCGACGCGAAGCACGGCAACGCGCGGTTCTACCTCTTCATCGGGACGCCCTGAGCGGGGACATGCGCCGGAATGTTCCGTGGTTCCACACGTTCTACGATCGCTCGAGACCGGCGCCGCAGGACCAGCAGAGATCGAACGAGGAGGGATTCTCCTCCCCGCAAGCGGGGCACTTTCGCGCCGGGCCGTGGCTCGAACGCAGGAAGGCATCGATGAGCTCGCGGGCGCGGGGCGCGTCGCGTGGGTCGTCCACCCACACCTGCGGAAGGCTCGCGTCGATGGGCAGCTCGCCGGCGAGGCTCGAGGCGTGGGCGTTGAATACGCGAGCGCGGATGCCGCGCTGGGCGAGCAGGTCCAGGAGGATGTGCGCCTCGGGAAGGTTGGTGGCGGCATGGACGCGCTTCATGGGGGCATTATGAGGCTCGCGGCGACGCGAGGGACGACGGGGGGCGGGATGGCGGTCGAAAAGGTGAAGGCGTGGCAATGCATCGGCTGCGGGCGCATCGAGGCGCCGCAGGAATGCGTCGGCGTGTGCGAGTTCAAGCGGCTCGAGATGGTGTACGCCTTCGAGCACGAGCGCGCGCTCGAGGCGGAGCGCGCGCGCTGCGCGCCGCTCGAGTCGCTGGTGCGCTACCTCGCGCGGATCACCCCGCGCGAAGGCGAGTTCGAGAGCTCGTGGCGCGCATTGCAGGAGCGCGCGCGGCGCGCGATCGAGGCGCACGACGCGCCGGCGCCGGAATAGCCGCTCCCGCGCCGGACGGGAGCGGCCCCCGCTCAGAAGCGGTACGAAAGCACGCCGCTGAAGCCGTCCTCCCCGATGCCCGAGCGGTTGGACACGTTGTAGTACGCGAGGCTCAGGCCCAGGCGCTCCGCGATCCAGCCGTTGATGCCGATCGCGGCCGTGACGGAGTTGCGGTCGGGCGCGTACGCCGGAATGTCGTAGCTGTTGCCCGTCGCGGCGAGCGAGAGCGGCATCGCCGTCACGACGCGGGCGTCGTTGCGGCGCTCGCGGTCGGCGGTCACCCGCACCCACGGCGTCCAGCGCTCGAGGGCGTACGAGGCGCGCACGCCGCCGCTCCACACTTCCGAGTGCCGCGACTGCTCGGCGATGTGCAGGTCCGCGGAGCCGGCGCCGCCCTCGTCGAACGCGTTCACCGTCACGCCCTGCCAGGTGACCGAGACGGTGGGCCCGATCGCCAGGCGCCCGACCTGGAAGTCGTAGCCGGCGCTCAGGAATCCCGAGCCGTTCGAGCCGTCGGCGCTCGCGGTGGCGGTGCGCATCGCGGGGCCGAGCGCGATGTTGCGGCGCATGTCGCGGAAGTCGATGTTCGCGATCGAGAAGATGCCCGTGCCGTAGAAGCCGCCGTAGTGCATCGCCCCGAAGAGGGAGAACACGTTCTCGCGCGTGCTGAAGCCGCCGCCGCCGCCGAAGTCGCCGTCGGCGCGGTCCTGCCCGAACGCCGCGCCGATGGTGACCGCCTCCGAGGCGCGCATCGTCACGCCGACGCTGAACGCCGAGAGGTCGTTGCTCACCCCCGAAAGGCCGGTGGCCGGATCGATGTCGTACTTCCCGCCGCTGCCCGAGGCGAAGACGCTCCACTGGCCGACGGGCGCGGCGCGTCCCATGAGCAGCCCGTCGTTCAGCGTGCGCACGTGCGCGGCGCGCGTGGCGAGCGGCGCCTCGGCGAGCAGCGAGTACTGCGTCGGGCCTTCGATCAGCGACTCGACGAACTGCGCGGTGAGCTGGTTGGCGATGGTCGTCGGATGCACCGAGTCGGCGAAGAGGTACGTCGATGCCGCATCCGGCGCGACGAGGTTCGTCGGCCCGCAGAATTGCGAGCTCACGGTGGAAGCCGTCGTGACGGGCGGGAACGGCCCGCAGGCGAACGAGGTGACGTTGGTGATGCCGTACGCGCCCGGATTCGCGGCCACCTCGTTGAAGAACGAGAACGTGTCCACCGGGATCGCCCGGATGCCCGCGGCGGCGAGGCCCGAGAAGAGCGTCGTGTTGTACCCGGCCGAGAGCTGCGTCACGGACGAGGCCGCGGAGCTGCCCGCGAAGGCGGGCGTCGCGCCGATGTTGGGCAGCCCGAAGACCAGGACGTAGCGGGCGCCCGCGGCGCGCAGGCGCGCCACCTGTCCCACTTCCGCCGTGGCCGCGCCCAGCACGTTCGCCTGCAGCGTCGCCGCGTCGATGGCGCCTGCCTGCAGGGCGCCGAGGTTCTGGAAGATGTCGTTCGCGCCGATCCAGACCGTGTAGAGCGCGTTCGGATCGGCGTGGCCGCCGCTCGCCGCGAGGTACTCGTCGATCTGCGTGCTCACCGGGCGCTGCGCGGAGCCGGGCGGGGTCGAGGCGGACGGCTGGGCCACGCGCGCCCCGCCTTGCGCGTAGATCGTCCCGCCCGCGTTGCTGGGAGCGGGCGTCACGCCGTAGAACTCGGCGACCAGCTCGGCCCAGATGGGTCCGGGGTTCGTGGTGAACCGTCCCAGCGTCGCGACCACTTGGGGCGGCAGGCCCAGGCCGGCGAGGAAGGGCCGGTAGTAGCCGGCGTCGGAAAGGCTATCCCCGAACACCACCACGTTGCTGAACTGCGCGGCCCGCGCTTCCGGCGCGGCGGTGCCGGCGACGCCGGCGAAGAGGGAAAGCAGCACGGCGGGAAGCAGGCGCTTCTGGAATCGCATGGCTCCTCCTCGGGATGGGGGCGCCGCTATCTTAGAAGGAAATGGGGTCGGGCCCCTGTTTCTCTTGGGCGGAACACCGTTCGCTCCTCGAGAAAAGGGGACCGACCCCTCAATAGACTCGCCGGACGAGATGCGCCTCGTGAAGCATGTGCGTGGCGATCTCCTCGATGGACTTGGTGGTGGAGTCGAGGTAGGGGATCTGGGCCTGGCGCATGAGCTTCTCCGCGGCGGCGACCTCGAAGCGGCAGTTCTCGAGCGAGGCGTAGCGCGAGTCCGGGCGGCGCTCGCTGCGGATATGGTGCAGGCGCTCGGGGGCGATCGAAAGGCCCCACACCTTGTTCTTGAGCGGCAGGAGCGAGGGCGGCAGGCGGTTCGCCTCGAGGTCCTCGGGGATGAGCGGGTAATTCGCCGCCTTGATGCCGAACTGCATCGCCATGTAGAGGCAGGTCGGCGTCTTGCCGCTGCGCGACACGCCCACGAGCACGATGTCGGCCTCCTCGAGCCCGCGGTGCGTGACGCCGTCGTCGTGCGCGAGCGTGTAGTTGATCGCCTCGATGCGATGGTTGTAGTCCTTGGCGTTGCCCACGCTGTGGGTGCGCCCCACCGCGTGCATCGACTTCACGCCGAGCTCGTGCTCGAGCGGCACGATGAAGCGCTCGAAGACGTCGAGCACGAGGCCGTCGGCCTTGCGGATCTCGGCGCGAACCTTGTCGTCCACGATCGAGGAGAAGACGAGCGGGCGGTCGCCCGCCTCGCGGTGCGCCTCGTTCACCTGCGCCACGGCGTCGCGCGCCTTGTCGATGGAATCGATGAAGGGCATCGTCACGCGGATGAAATCCACCTCCGCGAACTGCGAGAGGAGCGACGAGCCGAGGCCCTCGACCGTGATGCCGGTGCGGTCGGACACGAAGAAGACGCGCTTGCGCTGGGACATGGTCTGGGCGGAGGGGAAGGTGCGGGGATGATGCGCCGCAACATTGTCATATCCCGTTGGCTATAATTGCAAGTTCCGACGGCCCGTCACACGAAAAAGATTCCGACCATGGCGAACCGCAACGTCCTTCCCCTGGAAACCCTCCGCATGGCCGACGTCGCGACCGTCGGCGGCAAGAACGCTTCCCTCGGGGAGCTCATCAGCCAGCTCGCCGCGAGCGGCGTGCGCGTGCCCGGCGGCTTCGCCACCACCGCCCAGGCCTTCCAGGATTTCCTCGCGCACAACCAGCTCGCCGAGCGCATCGAGAAGGTGCTCGCGGGCGTGAACGTGGACGACGTGAACGCGCTCGCGAAGGCGGGCGCCGCCATCCGCAAGCTGGTCGAGGACGGGGCGCTGCAGCCCGAGCTCGCGCGCGAGATCCGCGCCGAGTACGAGCGCGTCTCGAGCGGCGATGCGAAGGCGAGCTTCGCCGTGCGCTCCTCGGCCACGGCGGAAGATCTGCCCGACGCGTCCTTCGCGGGCCAACAGGAGACCTACCTCAACATCCGCGGCATCGAGAACGTGCTCGAGGCCGTGAAGCGC